>WGAW01000079.1 GCA_015494675.1 Hydrogenimonas sp.
CCACCGAGACGGTCATAGTACCGGGAAGATTCGACATAATCCTGACCCTCAACGATGAAGCGGAGCCTGTCGATGTGCTCAGCAAGGTAAAAGATGCCATAGCCGCAAGCAGGCAGTATCTGCCCGCCGACATGACGGAGCCTACGGCGACCCATCTGACACGCAAACGCGATCTGCTCTCGATATCGCTCTCTTCGAAGAGTCTCGGTAAAGAGTCACTGGTTAGGGCGGCCAAAGAGATAAAGCGGCGAATAATGCAGATCGAAAATATAGCCGAGGTGAAGATATACGGCGACTCGGACGAGGAGATTCTGCTAAAGATAGACTCGAAGGCCCTCTCAGCCTATGGGATAGACCCCAAAAGCCTTCTGACGGCTATATCGAGCCTCTCCTACATCTACCCGGTGGGAGATATAGAGCAGCCCGGAGACTACCTCTACCTCTCGACCGTACACGGATGGAAGGATAAAAGGGGGTGGGAGAGCGCACTCATCGGGATAGGCGGCAGATATATCCGCCTCGGCGACGTCGCAAAAGTGAGCAGGCAGCTGGCCGATACGTCGACACTCTCCTCTTTCAACGGCAGGGACAACATCACCCTCAAAGTCTACAAAGACTCGAAAGGCGATGCGATAGCCCTCTCCAAAGAGCTTCACACCTTTGTGGAGAGTCTGAAAAAGAGCCGACCTGAACTCATTGCGGACATATACCACGACACCTCCAGGCCGATAGAGAAGAGACTCAACGTAATAGTTTCGAACATCCTGATAGGGCTGGTTCTGATATTTTTCACGATGGCCCTGCTGATAAACTTCCGCATAGCTGCCGTAGTGACGCTCGGGATACCGTTTTCGTTCGCGATAGGGCTGATAATTCTGCATTTTATGGGATATACTATAAACATCGTCTCTTTGCTGGGGGCGCTGATAGTCATAGGTATCGTCGTCGACGACGCCGTAGTCGTCGCCGAAAACATACAGCGCTATATCGACGAAGGGATGCGGAGGGGCTCTGCGGTTTTGAAGGGGGTCGAGGAGATGGTGCTTCCGGTAACGCTCGCCACGCTGACCACCTTCGCCGCCTTTTTGCCGCTCTTTATGCTCTCGGGAGAGATATCCCACTTCATCATACTCATTCCTGTAGTCGTGGTGGCCGTTTTGGCGGGCTCTTTGATCGAGAGCTTTCTCTTTCTTCCTCTGCATGCCAAAGAGCTGCTCTCAAAAGGGCACAGTATGGTCGACTGGACTCCCCTTCAGGGACTCTACGAGCATAGCCTGCACTACTGCATCCGGTACAAAAAGAGCTTTCTGCTGCTCTTTCTGATCGGAATTCCGCTTCTGACCTATCTTCTTATAAAGTCAATGCACTTCCAGTTTTTCCCCAGTTTCGACAGCAATTACATATATGTCACCGGCAAGCTCGACTCCAATACGCCGATAGAGCGCACATCCGAAGTAGCCAAAGAGATGGAGAGGGAGATTCTGAAGCACAAAGAGGAGCTGGGCATAAAGTCGGTATCGGCCGTAGCCGGCTCGAGAACCACGCTCGGCGGCGAAAAAGAGAGCGACAACGGATCGTTCTATATTACGGTCGAGCTTTACGATCTGATCGAAAAAGATTTCATAAACCGCTACGTCAACCCTCTTTTCAACCTCTCTTTCAACTTCAACGACCCAAACAAAAGACGCAGACTGAAAACCTACGAACTTGCCAAGCCGCTTAGCGACATAGTGGAGCCTTTCAGAAAGCGCTACTCAATGGAGGAGCTCGGTGTCAGGCAGAGGCATGTGGGAGTCATAAGAAACGATATAAAGATCAACTTTTCGGGCGAAGACGAGAAGCTGGTGGAACGCAGTATGCGACTCGTGGAAGATGCGCTCGGCAGAATCGACGGGGTTGTCGGCATAAGCGACAATCTCAAATACGGCAAAAGCGAATACAAGCTCAAAATCAACGACTACGGAGAGAGACTCGGTCTAAGCGAAGGGGAGGTTGCATCTCTGCTCTCGGGCTACTTTCTGCAAAGGCGCCACGCCCTCACCTTCGGCAAAGAGGGGGTGGTCGAGATTCGTACGGAGGATCTTAGAAAAGACAGCCTCGAGGAACTGAAGGCCTTTTTGCTGCCGCTCAAAGATGGAAGGTTCGTAAGGCTGGACCGGGTTGCGGAGTTCGAGGTTTCGCGCGATTACGCCCAGATAAAGAAACGTGACGGAGAGGTCGTGAAGACTGTTTTCGCCTCCATCGACAAATATAAAACTACCGCAAACGACGCACTCGAAAAGCTCTCGGGCCTGATTTCCGAAATAGAGAAGAGCGGGGTAAAAGTGACGCTTCTTGGGGAGAAAGAGAAAAACAGGCAGCTTGCCGAAGAGATGAAGAGAGCCACACTTCTCGCTCTCTTTCTAATACTCCTTTCGCTGATGCTGATATTCTCCAGAATAAGATACGCGCTGATGGTGATGTCGGTAATTCCTTTTTCGATTGCGGGAGCCCTGATAGGCCATACGCTTCTGGGTATCAACCTCTCGATGGCCTCGATAATCGGAATTCTGGGGCTTGCCGGAGTAGTGGTGAACGACGGCATAATCATGCTCGACTTCCTGCACGGAACAAGGAGAAGTCGCGAATTTTTCGAACGTGCGAAACTCAGGCTCAGACCGATTCTCATAACCTCGACGACCACGTTTCTCGGGCTCTCGACCCTCATATTTTTCGCGACGGGACAGGCGGTCATTTTGCAGCCCATCGCAGTCTCGATCGGTTTCGGACTTTTGTGGGGAACGGTGCTCAATCTCTACTACCTCCCTACGCTCTATGCTGTCGTAAACCGTATAGAGCCGGTTAGCGGAAGGGTATAATTTTCCTATAATGAATAACGCACTATAATCTTGAAAACCGATGCTGCGCACTCTTCCGCCATTTAAGTGCGGCAACGGTCGAACAATCCCAAAATTAGGAATGCCGCATGACACAAGAAGAGCTGGACGCACTGATGGCCGGCGACCTCGACCTTGATGCCGAAGAGGAGTCGCTGCAGGAGAGTGTTACGGAGGGTTCCGAAGCGGAGTCTTCAGGGGCAAAAGAGGGTGGCGACGAAGAGGAGGTGCCTACACCTCCCCCCGCGACCAAGGAGCACCAGGTCGTGCACCAGCTCGACGACGTTACGCGCGACTCCGAAGAGAAGGCGAGCGAGATTTTCGATGCGCTCGATGTCGTTATGAACGATATCGACGGGGCCCTGGCCGCGATCGAAAAGATGGATGCGATATCGAACGGATTCGAAGAGATGTTCGCCACTCTTATGCAAAAATTCCCGAATGTAAAGAGATTCGAGACCGCGGCCGAAGATGCCAGGAGGCTTAGGGAGCTTGCGAGCGAAGTGACCGATATGCTCCAGAGTGCCAACGACCAGATCCTCGGGGCGATGGATACGATGCAGTATCAGGATATCCACCGCCAGAAGATAGAGCGTGTCATAAACATAATGCGTGCGCTCAGCCGCTATATGAGCGCACTTTTCGAAGGAAGCATAGAGGATGAGAAACGTGTCAAGTCGGCCCGCCATATCGAGGGAGACACCACGACCGAAGAGGTGATCAGCAACGACGATATTGAAGCGCTCATAGCACAGTTCGGAAAATAGGTATATGGTCGAACTCCTCTCTCCAGCCGGCAACCTCGAAAAACTGAAAATTGCACTCGCCTACGGAGCCGACGCCGTCTACGGAGGAGTGAGCCACTTCTCCCTTCGCATAAGAAGCGGCAAAGAGTTTACGTACGAGAGCTTCGAAGAGGGTATAGAGTATGCCCACTCCATGGGAAAGAAGGTATACGTAACCATAAACGGCTTTCCCTTCAACTCCCAACTCGAACTCTACAGAAACCATATGGAAAAGATGGCGCAGATGGGGCCGGACGCATTTATCATTTCGACCCCCGGCCTTGTAAAAATGGCCCTGGAGGTCGCTCCCGAAGTGCCCGTACACCTATCTACGCAGGCGAACGTGATGAACGTTCTGGATGCGCGCTTTTATTATGAGCTCGGCGTCAGGCGGATAATAGCGGCGCGCGAGATCAGCCTGAAAGATCTCGAAGCGATCAAAAGGGAGCTTCCCGATCTGGAACTCGAAGTCTTCGTGCACGGCTCCATGTGTTTCGCATATAGCGGACGCTGCCTGATAAGTGCCGTTCAGAGCGGCAGGGTGCCCAATCGCGGAAGCTGCGCCAACGACTGCAGGTTTCCGTATGTTCTCTATGCCGAAAACCCGGAGACGGGTGTGACCTTCAGGCTCGAAGAGGAGGAGGGTGTAGGCACCTACATAATGAACGCCAAAGATATGAACCTCGCTTCGCATATAGACGAGATACTCGAAAGCGGAGCGGTAGACTCGCTCAAGATCGAGGGGCGCACGAAGAGCCCCTACTACGTCGCCGTTACCGCAAGCGCCTACAGAAGGGCGATAGACGACTTCTACGCCGGACGTTTCGACGCATCGAAGTACCAGGAGGAGCTCCATACGACCAAACATCGCGGCTTTACGGATGCCTACCTGATCCATAGACCCTTCGAAAAGGAGGGTACGCAGAGTCTGGAGAGCTCCATTGGCGAAGGGACCCATCAGGTAGCGGCGCTGGTGGACGAGGAGGGGCTTGCCTTCTATGCGAAGGACAGGATCGAAGAGGGTGACGAGATGGAGATAATCTCTCCACGGCCGATAGAGAGGAGCATAGATAACGAACGGGGTGAGATATACCCCAAAGAGGGGCGTTGGTACCTTAGGATGAGGCTGCTCGAGACACCCGGCGGCAGAAGATTTCAGACCATACACAGCGGAAACGAAAACCCGATACTGCTTCCCGCCGCGCTGCCCCCCTTCACCTTTTTAAGAAGGAGGATCGATGGATGAGCGTTTGACTACCTCAAGAGTCTTGAAAGCGTGGTGGGCGATGCAGTGGAGAGCCGTTTTGGCGACCTTTTTGGGCTCACTGGTGCTTATAGCCATCTTCTCCTTCTTTGCCGCTTTGATAGGTGTTTCGAAGGGGGTCATCATGATGTTTGGCAACATAATCTATACGGGAGTGGCTATATTCGCATCGTTCTACTTCTTCGGCTATGCGCTCAGGAAGGATTACGGTGATTTCAGATTCGAGATTTCGCAGAGACCGCCTGATACGAAAGAGCCGCTCCCGGATCGCGAAACGGATATGGAGAGTTCAGAGCCAAGTTCCGCAAGCCGGAATTAGTTTTTGGATTTTTCCAATTTATCGAAGGAGTGAAAATGAGGTTTGTATCGATCATAATAGGGAGCAAAAGCGATTACGAGGTGATGAAGGAGTGCGGCAAGACGCTGGAGAAGTTCGGTGTTCCTTACGAGCTTATCATATCTTCGGCCCACAGAAGTCCGGAGCGTACGAAAAATTATATAAAGGATGCCGAGGAGCGGGGCGCGGTCGTCTTCATTGCCGCCGCCGGAATGGCCGCGCACCTGGCGGGGGCTGTGGCCGCTACTACGATAAAACCCGTAATAGGAGTGCCGATGAGCTCTTCGGACCTTCGCGGAGAGGATGCGCTTTTGAGTACCGTAATGATGCCTGCCGGTATGCCGGTGGCGACCCTGGCGATAGGCAAAGCGGGAGCCATAAACAGCGCCTATCTTGCGATGCAGATACTGGCGATAGACGATGACGAGCTCAATGTCAAACTGGTGGAAGACCGGATTGCGAAAGCGAAAAAGGTCGAAACGGATTCCGCGGAGATAGAGGTCAGAATCTAAAGCCGGCCCGCTTCCTTGGGCGGTACCATAGAGGAGAAGGCATGAAAACTTGGCTCAGTATCAGGGCGTATGCGAAACTTATCGATCGCGACTTCGACTATGTGCTCTCGCTGGTAGACAGCGGCGCCGTGGTCTCCAAAGAGGAGAACGGCGAGATCTTCATAGAGGCGGATTCGCAGGATGGGCTCCCCGGTGCACCCGTCAGAGGCGGCGAGATTCTGAAGGTGGACATGGAGAGAGGCGAGGGCATCCAGTTCGTGGAGAAGACCATCGGAACCATTCTGAACATGCACGAAAAGGTGATGGACGCCAAAGACGAGACGCTGCAGACGCTCAAGGAGGAGAACAGTTTTCTAAAAGATGCCCTTCTTTCGATGCAGGAGCTCTACGACGAAGACAGGAAGACAATAGAGACGCTTACCGCCGAACTCAACGCTACGAGAGAGGAGCTGGAGTTCATGAAGCGCAAATATAGGCTGATGTGGGGCAAAGTGGTCGAAAAACATGCCGGAGAAGAGAGTTGAAGCTGGAGCCGGAATGCGTTACATGTATATTTTCGCAGGCTCTTAGAGTGTGTGAAATTCTGCATGTAGAGAAAGAACGTACCAAAAAGGTACTCGATGAGGTTGCGCTCATGATACCCGGCTTCTCCTTTTCGGAGACTCCTCCGCAGGTGGCGGCTAGAGTCTACCCGAAAATCGCGGAACTGCTCGGGGTCGACGACATATACGCCGACTACAAAAAGGAGGCGACGAGACATGCTATGAGGCTTCTTCCGGCCGTGAAAAAGAGGGTTCTCGAGAGCGACGACAGCTTGCATGCCGCTCTGAAAGCTTCCGTAGCCGGCAATGTCATAGATCTTGCCGCTACACACAGTTTCAGCCTCGAAGAGGAGGTTGAGAGGGTTTTCGAAACCCCTTTCGCTATAGACGACTCGAAAGAGATGCGTAAAAAGCTGCGATCGGCGAGACGTCTGCTCATGATCGGGGACAATGCGGGCGAACATCTCTTTGACAAGCTGCTGATGGAGAAGATCTCGGAGATCTATCCGGAGCTTGAGATAGGCTACGCGGTGCGGGGCCGTCCCATAATCAACGACATAACCGTGCAGGATGCCAAGGAGGCCGGCATAGACGAAGTGGCCGTCGTAATAGACAGCGGTGTCGATACACCCGGGTTCGACCTGGACCGATTGAGTCCGGAGGCTCGAAAATATTACGAAATGAGCGATCTGGTTATAGCCAAAGGGATGGGAAACTACGAATCGCTGAACGACACTTCCACAAAGCCGACACTCTTTCTGATGAAGGTGAAATGCCGCGTCGTTGCCGACTCTTTAGGCCGGGAAATAGGAGATATTGTATGTTACGAAGGAGCCTCCGATGTTTGAACGACTGATGGATGAGAAGATTTTGCCGTTTCTTTTCAAAGAGCCGAAACACCCGATGCGGTTCAACGAGCTTATGCAGGCCAACAAAATGCTGGTCGACCATATTCCCCTGGAGGGAAGAATTCCGGGAATAAAACTTCGGCTCTCGCGTCTTTATATATTTATGATCACGGTCTGGAACCTGATATTCCTGCCGCCGGCACTCATCTTTCACAAGCTTCTGGCGCAGATAGACTGCCATATCATGATCGTTTTGGCCGTATTCTTCACGATCTTCTTTTTCGGGGTGCTCTCCGTTTTCAGGTCGTGGGCGATAGAGCGGATGGCCCTGAACCAGATAAAGAAGGCGTGGAGACTCCATCTTCCGTATTACGACTTCGACACCTACCACACCAAGGTCGCCAAGTTCTATACCGATGCCCTCGAAAAAGGGGTGACGGGCGCCAACGTGGAGATGTACATCATGAACGCCCTCTCGCTTGAAAAGTGATGGCGGAGTTATATATAATTTCGGGAAAAATTATCGATAAAAGGAGGTAAACATGGCAGAGACGAAACCGAAACGCCAGAAGCAGGTAGTGCTCTTTACCTCGCCCGGATGCGTATGGTGTACGCGCGCCAAGAACTTTTTCAAGAAAAACGGCATAAAGTTCAAGACCATAGACATAAGCACGAACAGGCAGGCGGCCAAAGACTGCGAACGCCACGGATGCCGAGGCGTTCCCGTCGTGCTCATCGGGAGCCGGTGGATATGCGGGTTCGACGAGCCGAAAATCAAAAAAGAATTGGAACTTAAATGATCACATTCAGCGACCTTCTTCTCAAACTCCAGACCTACTGGGCGAATCAGGGGTGCAATATTGTACAGCCCTACGACATCCCTTCCGGTGCGGGTACATTCCACCCGGCTACACTTCTGCGGAGTCTGGATTCAGGTCCGTGGTCGGCCGCATATGTTGCCCCCAGCCGCAGACCGACAGACGGCAGATACGGTGAAAACCCCAACAGGCTGGGAGCCTATTACCAGTTTCAGGTGCTCATAAAGCCCAGCCCTGAGGATATCCAGGATCTCTACCTCAAGAGCCTTGAATATCTGGGACTCGACATCTCGAAACACGACATCCGCTTCGTCGAGGATAACTGGGAGTCGCCGACGCTCGGTGCGTGGGGGCTCGGCTGGGAGGTCTGGCTCGACGGTATGGAGGTGACACAGTTTACATATTTTCAGCAGGTAGGCGGTGTAGCCTGCGACCCGGTGGCTGCCGAGATCACGTACGGAACGGAGCGGCTGGCGATGTATCTTCAGGGTGTCGAATCGGTCTTCGATATAGTCTGGAGCGAAAAAGACGGCCTTATAACAACATATGCCGATGTGCACAGAGAGAGCGAGTACGAATTCAGCAGGTACAACTTCGAGATAGCCGATACAGAGATGCTCTTTAGGCACTTCGAAGATGCCGCACGGGAGTGCCGCCGCTGTCTCGATGCCGGATTGCCGCTGCCGGCGTACGATCAGTGCATGATCGCCTCTCACCTGTTCAATACACTTGATGCGAGAAAGGCCATATCGGTTACCGAGAGGGCGAACTACATTCTCAAAATCAGGGAGCTTGCCAAAGGATGCGCCGAGCTCTACAAGGAGCAGGAGAGCGAGAGAGAGGCGAGAATCAGAGGTGAAAAAGCGTGACGGTAGGAGAAATATACGAGATTCTAGACGATCTAAGCCCGTTCGAGCTTCAGGAGAAGTGGGACAACAGCGGCCTGCTTCTTGGGGATGAACTACAGCGTGTAGGGCGCGTGGTACTGAGTGTCGATATAGACGCCCGAATGGTGGATGAGGCGGAAGAGGGGACACTCTTTGTTCTTCACCACCCGCTTATCTTTTCGGGTCTCAGGAGACTGGTATGGAGCGAGTACCCGGCGAACATTCTTCGCGAAATGGTAAAAAAGAGCCATGCGCTGATCGCGATGCATACCAATTTCGACAAGACCCATCTAAACCGCTACGTCTTCGAAAAGGTTCTCGGTTTCGAGGGGTGTTGCGAAGAGTTCGTGTGCCGGGCCGAAGGTGAGTGGCGAAGCGACGACCTGCTCGAAGATATTAAGCGACGACTCGGTCTCGAGAGGCTGAGGGTGGTCGGCCGGAAGAGAGATATAAGAAGTGTGGCGATGACGACCGGCTCCGGTGCGAGCTTCGTTGGCGAGATAGATGCCGACCTTTTTCTGACGGGAGATATAAAGTTCCATGACGCGATGAAGGCGCACTCTATGGGTATAATGATGGCAGATATAGGGCACTTCGAGAGCGAGCGCCATTTTGCCGATGCGCTCGGGGAGAGTTTGAAAAATTTGCCGATTCCGGTTATAATTGCACAATCGATCAACCCCTTTACCTACATTTAAGCAAGGAAATCCATGAACAAGCATCTTGAAGATCTGATCGAGTTGTCCAAGATAGATCAGACCATAGACGCGTTTGAACCGAAAATAGAGGAGGCACGCTCCAGACTGGACGAAGTGGAGGAGGCCCAAAGCGCAGTGGAGCGCGAGATACTCGAGCTATCCGAAGAGATCAGGGAGAGCGAGCTCAAAAAGGCGAAGAACGAGCTCCATATACAGGAGCTCGGAGAGAAGCTCGAGGCGAACAGAAAAAAGAGCGCCGAGGCGAAGACCGAAAAGGAGATAAAGGCTCTGCAACTCGAAGAGGAGATAGCGAAAGAGCAGCTCGATTTCGCCAACGAAGAGATAGAGCGGCTCGACAACCTGATAGAGACGAGAAAGAGCGAAATAGAGACCAAAGAGGCGGAGCTGGCGGCCCTGAAAGAGAAGGGCGCCGCGGTCAAAGAGGAGGTCGAGCGGGAGCTTGCCGAGATTGAAAAAGAGAGGCAGCGCCTCTTCGAACAGAAGCAGGAGCTCATCTCCAAAATGAGCCAGAAGATCCTGGCGTTTTACGACAAGATTCGCCGATGGGCGAAAAACAGCGCCGTGGTTCCCGTGCGCAAGCAGGCGTGCATGGGCTGCTACATGAAGATAAACGACAAGACCTACGCAGAGGTCATCAAGGGTGAAGAGATCACTACATGTCCCCACTGCGGACGCATTCTCTATCTCGAAGTCCAGAAAGAAGAAGAGAGCGCTGAAGCATAACCTTTTCGCGGCCCTCTATACGTTTGCGGCATGGGGGCTCTATCTGCTATCTATCCCCCTCCTGCTGCTCCTGTCTTTGAAAAAGAAGTATCGTCAATCCGTTCCGGCGAGATTTTTTCTTTGGAGAAACCCTCCGCTAAAAGGGGGCGAGGTCTGGTTCCACGCATGCAGTTTCGGAGAGACGAGAGCCCTCGGGCCGCTCATCGATGCCCTGGGGCGCGAAAAGTGTGCCGTCACCACGACGACGCAGACAGGATTTCTGGAAGCCCAAAAGATCTGCGACGAGGCCCGTTACCTACCTTTCGAGCCTCTACTTTGGCTCTGGATCCGCCCGCAGAAGGTGCTTGCGGTAATGGAGGCCGAGCTATGGTTTCTTCTCTTTTATATCGCCAAACTGCGCGGAGCCAAGACAATGCTGATAAACGCACGCATTTCCGACAGATCGTGGAAGAGCTACCGCCGCTTCTCATGGCTCTACAGGAAGGTTTTCGACCTGATAGACGAAGTGTATGCCCAGAGCGAAACGGACAGGGAGCGGCTTGAGCTCCTTGGCGCAAAGAGGGTGACGGTTACCGGAAACATCAAGCTGGCGCAGTCGGTACGCGCCACCAGAAGTTACCCGAAGCCCTCCGGTACCGTGGTTACGGCCGCCAGCACCCACGAAGGGGAGGAGGAGGCCGTTTTGGACTCTTTTCTGGAGTTTAAAAGGGGTCAGCAGGATGCGAGGCTGCTGATTGTCCCGAGGCATCCGGAGAGGTTCGACAAGGTATGCGACGTCGCGAAAAGGGCGGCTTCCGGATCGGGTCTGAGCTTCTGCAGGTGGAGCGAGTCGAAGAGCCTGGATGCAGATATCGTGGTGATAGATGCTATGGGCGAACTGATAAACATCTACGCGATCAGCGACATTGTGATACTCGGTGGAGCTTTCGCCCCTATCGGCGGCCACAATCCTGCGGAGGTGCTGCCGTTTGGATGCAGACTGATAACCGGAAAGAGCATATTCAATCAGAAGGCGATCTTCGCGGAGATGGACGGGGTCCTCTTTTGTGACCTACCGGAGCTTGCGCGCACTCTTCGCGAAGCGCTCGACGCTCCACCGCCCAGGCTGAAGCATGAGGCGGATCTGGAGCCGATACTGAAAGGTATTTCGGATGTGGTATGATAGAAAAGACGGGTTTGTCGATCTGCTTGTAAGCGCACGGCCCAACAGCGGCAAAAACTGTTTCGCAGGCATATACGACGACAGTTTGAAGATACAGATAAAGGCCCCTGCGGTCGAAGGGGCGGCCAACAGGGAGCTGGTCAAGTTTCTATCGAAGAGCTTCAAGATTCCGAAAAGTGAGATTCGGTTTATCTCCGGTGAGACAGGAAAGAGGAAACGGATACGCTTGCCCTTAAACGAGAGAGTGGAAGAGTTCATAAATGCAAAAGAGTGAAAAGAGGCAGAAGGCATATAAACTTCTTGCGGTACAGATGGGGTTGTCCAACTCCAAGGCCAAAGAGCTGATCGACAGAGGCGTGGTCTATGTCGGAAACAGAAAAGTCGCCATAGCCAGGGGCGAGCTTCCGGTAGAGACTAAGTTCAGGGTCCTGAGGCTCGACAGACCCGAAGTGGTTTTCGAGAACGAAGAGGTGCTTGCGCTCAACAAGCCGGCCTTCTATACGAGCGACGAGGCGGCGGCATCCTACAAGAATGCCAGGCTTCTTCACAGGCTCGACCGTGAGACGAGCGGCGTTCTGCTTCTGTCTAAAAACAGATCATTCCACAAGAGGGCCGAGGAGGCTTTCAGGGCGAGGGCCGTCTATAAGGTCTACACCTGCTGGGTGCAGGGGATGGTCAGTGAACCGGCCACGATAGAGAAGCCGATAAAGACGATCAAGAGAAACGGCATAGCCTACAGCAGGATCGACAGGAGAGGCAAAGAGGCTATAACTCACATAGAGCCCCTGATGATCGTAGGCGGGCGCACAAAACTCAGAGTAGTGATCGAAACGGGACGCACCCACCAGATAAGGGTGCATCTAAAGAGTATCGGCCACCCGATAATCGGGGATACCCAGTACGGGGTGATGTCGAACCAGACAAACAGGATGCTCCTTCATGCACTCGAACTGAAGCTTCTCGGGTACGACTTCAGGGCGAAAGAGCCGAAAGGCTTCGATGTCTACGCGGGCGGAGCATAATCTTATATTTAATTAAAATTAAAGTGTTTATAAGCTAAAATTCCGGACTTTGAGTAGAGCCCTCGATTTGAAAAAGGGGGAGTTTAAGGCCAAAAGCAGGAGCGGGTGTGTTCGAGTCGTTAAGCAGCAGTTTTCAAAACGCCATATCGAAGATACGTTTCAAAGATGACGAGAAGGCGCTCAAGCGCGCCCTCGGCGAGCTTAAAAAGTCTCTTTTGAAGGCGGACGTGCACCATAAAGTGGTAAAAGAGCTGCTGAGTGTCGTGGAGCGAGAAACGAAGCTTGCCGGAATCGGCAAGGAGAGCTTCCTGAAGGCTTTGAAAAAAGAGCTGACGCAGATACTGACGGCCCCCGGAAAACAGGGTTTCGTATATAGCTCCAAACCCCCTACCGTGGTTATGATGGCGGGTCTGCAGGGATCGGGTAAAACCACTACGTCCGGCAAACTGGCATACTACCTGAAGCTCAGAAAAAAGAGGGTCCTTCTCGCCGCTGCCGATCTGCAGCGCCTTGCGGCCGTGGAGCAGCTGAGGCAGATTGCCGGCCAGATAGAGGTTGACGTTTTCGCCGACGAGTCTATCAAAGATCCGGTCGAAGTCGCCAAGAAGGCGCTGCAAAAGGCGAAAGAGGGAAACTACGACGTACTGATAGTCGATACCGCCGGGCGCCTTGCGATAGACGAAGAGCTTATGGATGAGATAAAGCGGGTCAAGGAGGCCCTTAATCCGGACGAGATATTCTATGTCGCAGACTCTCTGACCGGACAGGATGCCGTAAGAAGCGCCGCGGCTTTCCACAGAGAGCTCGGTCTTACCGGTGTCATTTTGAGCAAGTATGACGGCGACAGCAAGGGCGGTGTGGCGCTAGGGATCGCCAAGCAGGTCGGGGTGCCGCTCCGTTTCATCGGCTCCGGCGAAAAGATGCCCGATCTGGAGGTCTTCATCCCCGATCGTATCGTCAACCGCCTTATGGGTGCGGGAGATATCGAGTCTCTGGCTGAAAAGGCTTCGGCCGTCATAGATGAAAAAGAGGCCAAGAGGGTGGCCAGGAAGATCAAGAAGGGGCAGTTCAACTTCAACGACTTCCTCGAGCAGTTGGAGCAGATGAAGAAGCTCGGAAGCCTCAAGTCTATCGTCGGAATGATCCCGGGAATGGGAAAGATGGCGAGTGCCCTGAAAGATATGGATCTCGAAAACTCCGGGGAAATAAAGAAGATAAAAGCGCTGATAAACTCGATGACACCGGCCGAGCGCGAGAATCCCGATCTTTTGAACAACAGCCGCAAGCGCCGCATAGCGAAAGGTGCCGGCCTCAACCAGATGGAGGTCAACAAGGTGCTCAAGCAGTTCAAGAACGCGGCGAAGATGGCCAAGAAGTTTTCCGGCAAAAAGGGGATGCAGGATCTTCAGAACATGATGAGCCAGATGCAGGGCGGCGGATTTCCGCGCTGAAACGGCTCCAGGGACATTGACCTAAACGATCCCGTCAATCGCTTAGGTCAATGCCTCTTCGGCAACTGAAAAACAACAATATCTCAAGGAGAAAAGATGACCACAATCAGACTTACGCGCATGGGGCGCAAAAAGCGACCGTTCTACAGAATAGTAGTGACAGACAGCAGAAAGAGACGCGACAGCGGCTGGATAGAGTCTATAGGCTACTACGACCCGATGACCGAGCCGGCTACCGTAAAGATAGACGAAGAGAGGCTCAACTACTGGTTGAGTGTAGGAGCAAAGCCGAGCGAACGCGTCAAGAAACTTGCCGGAAAGTGATATGATCGAAGATTTTGTGCGCGATTTCGCCAAACTTATCGCGTCTCGTCCCGAAGAGATCTCCGTAGAGCGGCAGAATCTGGGTGAGAATTTCGACGAGATAGTGATCTACGCGCACAAAGAGGATGCCGGAAAGCTGATAGGCAAAGAGGGGCGCATGATAAACGCGCTCAAAACCGTCATTAGCGGCTGCAAGGCTAAAGACGGCATCAGCTACCGTGTCAATGTCCGGACGATAGAGGAGTAGAAGGGGTGAACCCCGAAAAGATACCTGTAGCCCGAATAGGCAAAACGGTCGGGCTCAAAGGTGAAATGCGCCTCAACCTGCTTAGCGATTTCCCGGAGCAGTTCAAGCCCGGCGCACGCTTCATGAGCGATCGCGGCGATCTGACGGTCGCTTCCTACAGCCCGGCGAGAGGGGTCATTCGTTTCGAGGGCATAGAGAGTATCGAAGAGGCAAAACCCCTGACCAACGCCTATATCTACACTACGAAAGAGGCTAGCGAAGCGACTTGCAGACTGAAGAAGGGTGAGTACTTCTGGTACCAGATAATCGGTCTCGATATTGTAGAAGGGGGAGAGAAGATAGGAGCTGTCGGGAGTATCGAGCGTCTTGCCGGAACCGACTACCTCCAGGTCGAGACTTCGCCCGCGCTGGTCGAAGAGGGGTATCCGAAAAGCTTCCTTGTCCCTTATATCGACCGATATATCGCGCTGGTCGACCTCGAGAGAGGGTTCGTGAAAACCAGGGGCGCCAAAGAGATCCTGGAAGCGAGCTGATGCGTTTTACGTTCGTCACCCTTTTTTGGCCCCTGATGGAGGGATATTTCACCGACTCCATCCTAAAGAGGGCCGTCGATAGCGGGATTCTGGAGATAGAGCATCTCGATCCGAGGGATTTCACGAAAGATCGCCATCGAAAAGTCGACGATACGATGGCCGGCGGAGGGGCCGGTATGGTCATGATGCCGCAGCCGCTATTCGATACTCTCGGTCACCTGAAGGAGAGGTCGAGCGATGTGCATATCGTCTTTACGACGCCGGTGGGGAAGCCGTTTAACCAGAACGATGCAAAAAGGCTGTCCCGAAAGAGCCATATAGCATTTGTAAGCGGCCGTTACGAGGGGATCGACGAACGTGTCGTAGAGAGCTATGCGGATGAGTGCTTCTGCATAGGCGACTACATACTTACGGGCGGGGAGCTTCCTTCACTGGTTATGGCCGACGCGATCAGCAGGATGGTGCCAGGAGTCCTGGGAAACGCTCAATCTCTGGAGTCGGAGAGCTTCGAGTCGCACCTCCTGGAGGCGCCGGCTTTCACCAGACCTAAAAGTTTCCATAATTTAAGCGTTCCTTCAGAGTTTTTAAAGGGAAACCATAGTAAAATTAACGCCCTTAAAAAAACGATGGCGTTGAGCAAAACAAAATATTTTCGCCCGGAGCGATATTTGAAATTTACCCAAAGGGAAAGTGATGAAAAATCGATATATTGAGTCGTTCGAGAAGTCTCAGATTGAAAACAAGAATATCCCGGAATTCCGTGCCGGAGATACGGTTCGGGTTGCCGTCAACATCAAAGAGGGCGAAAAGACCCGTATACAGAACTTCGAGGGTGTCTGCATCGCTATTCGCGGTGAGGGAACCGGAAAGACTTTCATAGTAAGAAAGATCGGTGCCAACAATGTCGGTGTCGAGCGTATCTTTCCGCTCTATTCCGACAGCATCGAGAAGATAGACGTGGTAAGGCGCGGCCGTGTACGCAGAGCGAAACTCTTCTATCTGCGCGGACTTCGCGGTAAAGCCGCAAGAATCAAAGAGCTTCGAAAGAAGTAGCCTCTCTTCGGCGGGGGTAGTAAGCCCCCGGCGTCCCATAAACCACTTTTTACCGATATATCTATAACTCTTCCGAAAGCTTCCGTTTTGTAAACTACGTTACCGGCACCGCACCCGTTGTGCCGGTATAGATCTCAACTGGAGTAACCGATGAAAAAGATACTTGTATCGCTTCTCTTCTTTGCCGCAATTTTGTTTGCACAGGATGCGAAGCAGAGCCATCCGCAGGTACTTGTGCATACAAACATGGGCGATTTCACGCTACAGATCAGACCCGATCTTGCACCTTTGGCAAGCGAAAACTTCCTGACACATGTAAAAAACGGCTACTATAACGGGACGATATTCCACCGCGTGATAGAAGATTTCATGATCCAGGGTGGCGATCCGACCGGTACCGGCAGGGGCGGCGAGTCCATATGGGGAAAGCCGTTTAAAGATGAGTTTGCCCCTAACGTTGTTTTCGACAGACCGGGGATTCTGGCAATGGCTAACGCTGGAAGGAATACCAATGGCAGCCAGTTTTTCATTACCGTAGCGCCCACTCCCTGGCTTAACGGACACCATACCATATTCGGCTATGTGATAAAGGGGATGGATACCGTCATAAAGATCTCCGAAACCGGCGTCGACAGGTACGACAGGCCCGTAAGGCCGGTGAAGATAATAGAGGCTAAAGTTGTCGAGTAGGCCCCTTCTTCTATATCTGTAGGTCGGGCTCTTTGCCGTCGCTATCTTCGCAGAGCTTTTCCGGCAACTGCTTATTTACGCTATCCGGGGCCGGAAGATCAGCTTCGTCTATCAGTGCTTTTCGGTAGCGCCTCCCCTTCTCGAGCGCCTCCGAAAGCTGCCTCGACGGCTCCCCTTCCAGAGTGACTATCGTAATGTTCAATATAGGAACAAGCGCCTCCGCACATGCTGCGGCCCTTGTCACACTCTTTTTGGAATCATCCCTATATTTTTCGAACTCCCTCCCTTCGGTATAGAGAATACGCTTCATGACGGCGTTGTACTCCTCCAGGAAGATATCGAACGTTTCCATAATCTCTTTGAGCTCCGATATCTCTTCGTCGAGTTTCTGCATTGATGAGATGTAGTGCTCTTTGCGGTCTCTGTAGTTTTCGGCGTCGGCATGACTCTTCTGTGCTTCCGAAAGGTTACGGCCGGAGCTTTTGGCCATCAGTAGCGACCAGGTTGTCAAAGCGGCGGCGATCGCGGCCGCGGCCACTCCAGCAGCCCCCCATATAGCCGATGCGCCCGGATAGCCGAATGCACCCCCGCCTATCCACACAAGCATCTTTCGAAGGGTTTGCGAATCGGTGAGCGTTTGCGGATCGAGCGATGTTCCCGTCGCTATCAGTGCGACTCCAAAGGCGACCGCTATCGTAATGAGTGCGGCTGCCGCCGATGCGGTCACCGCTTTGAGTTTTCCCCTCTTCGCGACAGCTATCTCTACAGGCTCGATTTCGTCCAGGCGCTCTGTAAGGTCTTGAAGCTGGTCGCCGAAGGGTCGCTCGGAGATATCCGCCGTCTCTACGGGTGCGGCCCCGTCGATCTTGAAAAAGAGATCGTGGAACTTCTTGAGAGTTTTTCTGGCGAGCCGGTTGCGGAAGTTGTCGGCTTCCGCAACGCTCTTTTCTAACCGATCTTTGACCAGAGCGCCCTTTTCATCGGTCTCTTCGACTATACGGCGCGCCTCTTCTATAAGCTCTTCGGCCTTTTTCTGTTTCTGAATTGTCGAAAACATGGTCTCTCCTGATAAACTTACTGCATTGTGTATGTAGAGATTGTTCTATTTGGACCCGCCGATTGCTGCCGAAGTCGATACCAAACCGTCATAAAACGATAACAAGGCTACGTCGGACGAACATGACGGCCGATCGCCTATTCGGTAAAAGCTTGCTTCAGCGGCATATGCACTGTTCGATAAAGCGTTCAGTAACCCTTCATCGCCGCGCGCGCTTCGCGGTCCGCCGTCTTCTTTTTGAGCGCCTCCCTCTTGTCGTGCTTCGTTTTGCCCCTGGCGAGGGCGATCTGAAGTTTCGCGCGGTTTCTCTCGTTAAAGTATAGCATCAACGGAACGATGGCAAGCCCCTCCTGTTTCACTCTGCCGAGCCATTTATCTATCTGCTTGCGGTGAAGAAGCAGCTTTCTGGGCCGTTTTTCGTCCGGTTTGTAGTGCGGGTTCGTGCTCTCAAGCAGCGTTATATGCATGCCGAAAACCCACGCTTCACCCTTTACGATCCGTACGTAGCTATCTTTAAGGTTGACGCGCCCCATACGGATCGATTTAACTTCGCTGCCGAGCAGCTCTATCCCCGCTTCGAGCTTTTCTAGAATCTCATACTCGTGAAAGGCTTTTCTGTTTCTTGCTACGATCTTGATCGACATAGATTTCCTTACCGTTTTGCGGCCGTATTGAAAGAGGTATTATACCAATCCCCAATAAAGAGAACGAAGCACCCATTCGGCTATAATGATGACGGAGAGTATCTTCACTCCAATTAGGCTCCGGTATCATACCTTTTCAAAAAGCGTACTGCCGCTCCCGCTTAAAAACATCCCGCTTCCTGCATATTTTTTGAGCTGAGGGTATATCGAAAGTGCAGCCGGATAGAGATCGTTCGCCTCTTCGGGTTCAAGCGACTCCATAAGCTCACCGCTCGGAATCTCCAGCCACTCATTTGCCGCATTCGGATCTATTTTGTCGGAAAAAGAGTTTCGAAAGCTCCTGTATACAGCGGCCGTATCGCAGTGTATGGGAGGAGTATGGAGCCTCAGACGCGGAACCCGCTCTTCATACGGCACGATTATCTCTCCGATCCCCTCCACGTTTGCGCTTTCGTATCCGTAGACGAAAAAGGGAACGTCCGCTCCAATCTTTTGGCCGATTAGAGCAAGCTTTTCGGTAGAGATGTTTAGTGAACAGACTTCGTTGCACAGATGCAAAAAAGCGGCGGCATCGGAGCTGCCGCCCCCCAGACCCGCTCCTGCCGGAATCTTTTTTTCCAGATGTACCTCATGCTCTTTAAAGAAAGTTTCGATTTTTGGAGCCTCTTCTTTAAGAAGCCGGAAAGCTTCGCTGAGGGTGTTTCTTTCGGGCAACGGGGTGCCGCACACCAGTTTGAATCCGTCGCCGGGGTTATCTTTTTTTTCGAAGGTGAGCGTATCGTAGAGCGAGTCTACCCGCACGAAACGGGAGCGCAGTTCATGGTAACCGCCGCGGATACCGGTGATTTTCAGAAAAATATTGATCTTTGCCGGTGCCGGGCGTCTCATGATTTTACGAGCTTCTCCTTGAGCGTATCGAGAATCTGTGCGGAAGCCTCTCTCGATGCCTTTTTGTTCTCTTCGCTTACGGCCAAAAAGAGCTCCTCTCTCAGTATCGTGACGTTTCCGGGAGCCTCGATTCCGATGCGTACACCATGCTTGTCGCATGAGATTATCTTTACGACGATATCGTCGCCGATACGAATGGCTTCGTCTTTCTTGCGTGTCAGTACGAGCATAGTTCCACCTTGTTTAGCAGATAGGCAACCCGGTCGCCGTCGTCTATCTCTATAATAGCAAAATATTTGTCAAAAACGGTGTGGTAGATACCCGGATTTCGGTTTTCGAACTTCGACTTCTCCAGTTTTCTGCCCAGCATGAGATCGTCCATATCGCCCAGGTAGCGGTTTGGCGGCGGCTTTAGGTAGTCAAGCGGACTGAGCGGCCTCTCATCTTTGTAGAAGAACGCTCCCTCCCGTATACGCTCGAGATAGCTCAGCGCTCCGTTGCATCCGAGCCTCTTTGCGACGGCGGCCGCGAGAGAGCGGATGTAGGTCCCTTCGGAGACGTCGGCTTCGAAGGTGACGAAGGGGTGCCTGTAGTGAACCAGCCTGATCTCGTGTATTTTGGACCTGCACTCGGCAAGCTTCACCTCCTCACCGGCGCGTGCCAGGTCGTAGGCCCTTCTGCCATCGACCCTTTTGGCGCTGAAACTGGGCGGAGTGTAGGTGAAGTCGCCCTCGAACGACTTGAGTACGGAGGCGACCCTCTCCTCGTCGAAAGGGGTTACGTCCGCTATCTCTTTGACCGATTCGATATCGAGAGTTTCACTCACGGCACCCAGCCAGAGAACCGCCCTGTAGGTTTTCGGGCTCTTTTTCAGAAATCTGAACAGCTTCGTGTACTGCCCGAACGCAATTATAAGCACTCCGCACGCGAAAGGGTCGAGGGTTCCGGAGAAACCGGCTTTTTTGACTCCGTATCGCCTCTTTATACGCGACAAGAAGGAGTTGGAGCCCATGAACATCGGCTTTCTTGCCGTAAAGAGGCGGTTCTTACACGGCATACCGCTACTTTGCCTCCGTCAAAACAGGTATAGACATGGATCGGTTACACCTTTTCTACGAAAGAGGAGAGTATCTCTCTTCTGTCGCCGCCGAAATTTATCTGAAGTTTGAAGTCGCGCCCCGCCCGGGATACTCCCAGAACGCGTCCGATGCCGAAGAGCTTGTGTTTTACCAGGTCCCCCTTTTTGTATCCGACGGACTTTTCGATAACCAGCGAACCTTCCAGTAGTCCGGCTTCGGTCAGGAAACGGCTTTTTTCCAGCTGTTTTCTGCGCCCTTTGTGAAAACGGCTCTGTACCGTGGAGAGCGTAAGTGTCTCTTTGGCCCTCGTCATGGCGACGTAGCCGAGCCTGCGCTCCTCCTCTATGTCACAGCCGTCTCCAAGAAGCGGAAAGAACTCCTCTTCCATTCCTATTACAAAAAGGTGTGTGAACTCCAGACCCTTCGAGGCGTGGACACTCATTATGGATATCTGCTCCCCTTTGATCTGGTCCTGATCGCTCTGAAGCGAGATCTCGTTCAAAAAGGCGTCAAGGCTCATATCGGGGTTTTTCTTTACCATGTCGCGAAAAAGTCCGTAGAATTCGTCGAGGTTCAGCACTCGCTCCATTCCGTCCGGCATAGAGGAGTAGTACTCTTTCAGTCCGATCGTGGGCTCCAGCGTTTCGATAAACTCCATTGTCGAGCGTTCGAGGGTCTCTTGTAGAATCTCGAGGTCGTTTATGAAACGGTTGACGGAGGCGTACGCCTTTTTGCTAAGAAGCTGCGACAGCTCCGATTTTGGCGTCTCGGCCAGGAACCTGTAGAGCGACTGCCTCCTCTCGAAGGCGGCCTTCTCTATCTTGTCCATCGTCGCTTTGCCGATTCCCCGTTTGGGTCTGTTTATGACGCGTTTGAAACTGAAGTCGTCGTGGCTGTTGGCGATGATACGCAGATAGCTGATGGCATCTTTGATTTCGGCACGCTCATAGAAGCGCACACCTCCGACGAGCTGGTAGGCTATACCGGCGCGGTTGAGCCCCTCTTCGAGCGAGCGCGAGAGTGCGTTGACTCGGTATAGAACCGCGATTTCCCCTGCGGGTACCCCGCTATCTATGAGCTGCTTGACCGCTTTGGCCACCTTGTCGGACTCTTCGTTCTCGTCATGGCTCTGAAAGAGTGTTATCGGCTTGCCCCTACCTTTAGTGCTTATAAGCGTCTTTCCGAGGCGGCCGCGGTTGTGGCGGATAAGCAGGTTGGCCGCGGAGAGGATCTCTTCGGTGGAGCGGTAGTTGTTCTCGAGCTTGACCACTTTGGTCCCTTCGAACATATTGGAGAACTCCAGAATATTTTTGATATTGGCCCCTCTCCAGCCGTAGATGCTCTGGTCGTCGTCACCCACTACACAGAGGTTGGTGTGGGAGTGGCAGAGCTTTTTCAGAAGCTGCAGCTGAAGCTCGTTCGTATCCTGATACTCGTCGACCATGATATAGCGGTACCGTTCACTCATGCTTTTTCTAAGATCCTCGTTTTCGTCGAGAATCCTGTAGGTGAGCATTAGCAGGTCGTCGAAATCTACGAGATTGTTCTCTTCGAGATACTCCTGATAGGTTTTGTAGACCCTCGAAACTGTTTTGTAGTTCGGGTGCTCGGCCTGCTCGAGAGCCTGTTTCGGATCTATGAGGGAGTTTTTATATCTGGAGATTTCGCTCGCTATCAGCGGTGTGGGCAGCTCTTTACTGATCAGCTTGATAATCCTCTTTTTGTCGTCCGTATCGATGACGATGAAGTCGTTTTTGCGCCCGAGCCTCTCTATGTTGAACTTCAGAAAGAGAAGACCGAATTTGTGGAAGGTGCAAAGAAGCGGAGGGTAGACCGGGTTCTCTATCATCGAGAGCGCCCTTTCGCGCATCTGTGTGGCCGCTTTGTTCGTAAAGGTCAGCGTCAGGGTGTTGGCGGGGTCTATCCCGAGCGAGAGCAGATATGCAAGACGCGAGGTTATGGTTTTGGTCTTTCCGCTGCCGGCTCCGGCGAGTATGAGCATAGGCCCGTCTATGTGGCATGCCGCTTCACGCTGCTGAGGGTTGAGTTCTTCCAATATCTTGTCCATCGATCAGTTACTTTATAATAGTGAGACTTCGCATATGCGCACTGGCGATTATGTAGCGCATTACATTTATAAACTAATTTAAGTATACCAAAAAAAAATTAATAATACGGTTATTGCTCAAGGCGGCGGCAGTGCGGAAAAAAAATTCGCGAAGAAAAATAGAGAAATAATAAAAAATTATTGCTTTTGGTAAAATAATTTGGTAGAATAACAAATAAAAATATTAAGGATAGATTATGTTGAAGGATTTTGCGAAACTGGAGACTTTTTTGACGGTAATCCGTGAACGCAGTTTTTCCAAGGCTTCAGCAAAGCTTGGGATATCCCAGCCCGCCGTAACCCAGCAGATCAAATTCATAGAGAAATACCTCGACTGCAAAGTTATAGAACGCAAAAAAAACGGTGTCGTTCTTACGAAAGAGGGTGAAGATCTCTATCGCATAGCGCTTCGACTCGAGAAGTGTATAAACAGTGCCGAGAGGGATCTGATAAAGATAATAAACAAAGAGATAACGTTTAGAATAGGCGCATCCTTTACGATTGGAAACTTCGTGATTCCCGGAAAGTGCCTGAACAATATCAAAGAGGTGATCCATAACGACGTGCAGGTCAAGGTGGAGCTCTCCGCGCAGGTAATAGACGATATTCTGGAGAAGAAGATAGATCTCGGGCTCATAGAGTCCCCGGTTTTCAAAGATGACGTAATCTATCGTGAATGGCTCGACGACGAGCTTGTGATCTTCAGTAACCGTCCCCTTCCGAAATATCTGAAGCCGGACGATCTCAAAAGTTTCCGCTGGATCTGCCGCAACGAGTCTTCGCATACCAGAAAGCTCGTCAAGGAGGTTTTCGAAGAGATAGGATTCGACTGTAACGGGCTGGATGTTCTCTATGAAGTCGACAGCACCTCGACGCTGAAAGCCTCCATCCTTAAGGCGGATAAAGACGAGGAGAAGCCGCCGGTGGTTTCGGTCATCTCACATGCAGCCGTTGCCGACGAGGTGGAGAACGGCCTACTTTACGAGGCCAAGATCCGCGGCCACCGCATAAAGAGAAAGCTATATATAGCCTACTCCAAAGAGCGTAAACACGATGCCTTCATAGAGAATGTAGTTGGATACCTGCAGCAGGCCAAATGTTAGAGGGTCTCTCCGCCGCACGGCTCTTGCGGCCGGATAGTCAGCTCTTTTTTATGAACTTCCTGTTTTCGGGGTTGCTCAAAAGGGCCTCCATCGAGCTCTTGACCCCGGGCTCTTCGCTCCGCTCTTCATCTGTATAGGCCGGAAGCGCCATGTTTATAAGCAGGGGCGTCTCATCCACTATGATCTGCAAAACCGCCAATATCGGCATACTTACGACGCTTCCGAAATTTTGAGGTCCGAATCCGGCTTCGAAAAATATGTCGCGCTCCGTTATTTCGAAACTATCGAATGTGTAGCCGGCTATCATGAAGAGTGTGACGTTTTGAAGCTGCTGTGAAAGCTCCGGCGGAAGGGGCGGATCGAAAGATACATACTCTATGTTGCAGAGCAGACCGAAAGGTATGTCTCTTTCGAGCAGAAGAGCCATCGCTTCTCTTAGGTGGCTCTGCATCATACTCCGAAATTCGGGGCTGTTTACCAGTTCTACGATCATATTGCCCTCTTTGTCCGTTATCAGTCGAATATTATACCATTTTCAACCGGTTCGAACCCTATCATCGCGTTGAGCAGTGCGAATTTGCGAAAATTACGGATCTCGCCGCGGCTAATATCTCTCGGTAAAAGAAAGCCGCTCTTTACCAATCTTTCGCGGGTCGTACCTCTTAAGAGCGGAGTTTTGGGGGTGACCCAGTTTCGCCCGTTGAAAAAGGCTATATTGGCTATCGACGTATCTGTCACCAGACCGTCGCGGACGATCAGTATGTCGTCCGCTCCGCCCCTTCTTTCGAAAAGCTCTTCGATCTGCTCCCTGTCCGTGAACTTGTGGGCGTAGCCGATCTGCGAATCGACTATCTTGAGTCTCTTGACGGCTCTCGGTCTGTAGGGGGTGTAGTCGACGCTCCTGAGAACCCTGTCGTAAACGACTCTGCATTTGAGTATGCCGGAGCCGGCGGGAGGGTGAATTACCGAAGAGAGATCCAGCTCTTCGATCTCCTCTCCGAAGAGTGAAGCCCTGCTCGAATCGAGGCGGGCCTGGTGGTACGAAAGGTTTTGAATGGAACCGTTATGGATGCATATGGTCTCGAAAAGCATGGAGTCTCCTTTTGCGCCGGGCAAAAAAGCCGGCGTACTATCTAGGCCTCCTCGTTGAAGAGTTCCGTGCTCAGGTAGCGCTCGCCCGTGTCACACAGAACCGTTACCACGGTTTTACCTCTGTTTTCGGGTCTCGATGCAACCTTCATCGCGGCATGTACATTGGCACCGGAAGAGATTCCGACCAAAATTCCCTCCTCTTTCGCGATACGCCTGCTCATCGCAAAAGCCTCTTCGTTGGATACCTTTATCACCTCTTCGTAGACCTCCGTATCGAGGATTTTGGGAACGAAGCCGGCCCCGATGCCCTGAATCTTGTGGGGTCCGGGAGCGCCGCCTGACAGGACAGGAGAGCTGCTCGGCTCGACGGCAACAACTTTAATGGACGGGTCCCTCTCTTTCAGAACCTCTCCGACTCCGGTTATGGTTCCGCCCGTCCCCACAGCCGCTACGAAGATGTCGATCTTGCCCTCTGTATCGCGGAGAATCTCTTCGGCCGTACTCTTTCTGTGTATCTCCGGGTTGTCCGGGTTTTCGAACTGTTGCAGAATCAGGGAGTTTTTTATCTCATCCCTCAGTTCGCGGGCGCGGTCGATCGCACCCTGCATGCCCTCCGACGCGGGAGTAAGCTCGAGTTGCGCCCCGAGCGCTTTTAGAAGCTTTCTGCGCTCTATGCTCATCGATTCGGGCATCGTGAGTATCAGTCTTATCCCCTTGGCGGCGCATATGCTTGCAAGAGCTATGCCGGTATTGCCGCTCGTGGGCTCTATGATCGTGCTGTTTTCGTCTATTATCCCCCTCTCGAGCGCCCGCTCTATCATATTTTTACCGATACGATCCTTCACCGATCCTCCCGGATTCATGAATTCGCACTTTCCAAGAATCGTACACCCCGTCTCTTCGCTCGGCTTGTTGAGCCTTACAAGGGGGGTCCCTCCTATAAGTTCCGTTACATCTTTCGCTATTTTCATACCGATATCTCCTTCCGTAAGATCGCTGCCGCGGCTTTTGGGCCCGGCATGTTCGAGAGTGTTCCGTATGATAGTAGCATAAGAAATAATAAAATCGAATTATATGGAGGCGCACCCCCCGGTCAGCGCGGTGAAATCACCGCCGTAACGGGGCCGTTGGTGGCGTGGTATATCGTCGTTTTGTGGCGGTTTGCCTGAAGCTGTAGAAGCAGCTTTTGCAAAGAGGGCTCGATGGAGGGCAGGAACCAGGCGTTGTTGCTTACGGCGACCATATACTCCGGCTCGCCTTTGTAGATCCTGTCGCTGGTCGCCTCGTAGCATATGGCGTTTCGCCATTTGTGTCCAAGCATGTAAAAGTCGCTCGGTTTGGAAGCTGTTCGATAGTCGCTGGCACCTTTGAAAAAGATTTTGTTGACCCATTTCCCTATCCACGACGGTAGCGGCACCTCCTCGCCGAAGGGGACCAGGACCACTTTGTGCATCACCCTCAGACTGCCGTTTTGAAAAAGGTATGTCGAGTTGTAGGATCTGCCCTTTTCGTAGTATAGCGCCCCGGTTACTATGGTTATTTTTTTGCTCAGTTCCATCAGCTCTTCGACCAGTTCCCGGTCCATATTCAGATAGAGCGGGAAAGCGCTTTCGGGAAGGACCACCGCTTTGTAGCCTTCTCTTCGTGCCTCCGTTATGGAGGCTACATCGGCCTGTATTATCGCGTTGAGGTAGCGCGGATCCCATTTTTCGCGCTGATTCAAAGAGGTCTGCACCAGTTTTATCGGAAGATCGGGAGGCGGGTTTTTTTGGGGCAGGTGCAGAGCGCCCAGCATCAAAAGCGGCAGGAGCGGCCGCCACCTGGCGCGAACGGCGGCAAAGAGCGCCAGTGCCGCCAGTACGACCCATAGCCGCCACAGGTCGTCGCCGAATATGGAGCCGGTAAAGAGCAGGGCCGGTCTGAACCAGTCGAATCCCATCGGATGGAGCCACTCCATCACACCCAATGCCGCCGCACGTAAAAGCGGATGGCCCAAAAAGCCCATGAGCCAGAAGATCAGCCCGTAAACGAGTGCCACCCCGACGATTACAAAAGGGATCATCCACGCCAGATCGTAGTAGCGGAAACTGAGTCCGATCCACCAGAACCAGAATAGAGAGGTGAAAAAGCCGCTCCAAAAGAGTGCCGGCCGCTCGAGAGTGAGCCAGAAGTAGAGGGCGACAACTCCCAAAACGGTCTGAAGATATGGAAAATGGAGGCCGAAATGAAACATGTAGATGAATAAAGATGCACAAAGTGCTGAAAGAAAGCCTAAACTTAGCGAAACGGTGTTAAAATAGCGCATCGAAATTTTCACATAGAAGGATTAAAGATGAACGGTGCCGAGCAGGGGAATGTTTTAGCTTCATTGTTTCCGCTTCTGATTCTGTTTGCGATCTTCTACTTTCTGGTTATACGCCCGCAGCAGAAGCAGGCGAAACAGCATAAAGAGATGGTCGCTTCGCTGAAAAAAGGTGACAGGATCGTCACTACAGGCGGTCTGATCGCCGAAGTGATCAAGCCCGAAGAGGATTTTATCAAAATCAAGCTTAACGACGAAACGATCGTCAAACTCGTGCCGGATTACGTAGCAAGAAAGATAGAGGATGAAGCTTAACTACCGTGTCGTCATCTTCATAGCCGCGGCGATTTTCGGCATAGCGCTCTCCATGCCGTCGCTGCTTCAGACGGAGAAGGGGCCGAAGATCACTCTCGGCCTCGACCTGCAGGGGGGGCTTCATATGCTCCTCGGCGTCGATACGGATGAAGCGATAAGATCCAAAGTCAAATCGCTCGCCTCCGCCATAAAGTACGCCGCCGAAGATGAGGACCTTATCATAGACGGATTCAAGGTGAAAAACGGCATGGTCGAGTTTGAACTTCTCGACAGGGACGACATGCCGAAAATGGACGCGATTCTTAAAAAGATAGAGGGGATCGCCGTTCAGAAAGAGGGTATGAAGTACAGGGTCTCCCTGACCCCGGCCGAAAAAGAGTCGATAAAAAAGTATGCGATAACGCAGGCGGTAGACACCATTAGAAACCGTCTCGACCAGTTCGGCCTGGCGGAGCCGACGGTGGCGAAACAGGGGAAAGAGAAGATCCTTGTGGAGGTGCCCGGAATCAAGACGCCCGAGCAGGAGCAGCGTATTCGGGAGCTGATCGCGAAAGCGGC
>WGAW01000080.1 GCA_015494675.1 Hydrogenimonas sp.
GTTTCTCTATATCCACCTTGTGGAGCACGAACCAGAGCGCCCCGACGGTAAAGAGTATTTTAAGAAGCAGTTTGAGCTTTTTTTTCATATCGGCAACGCGCCGGCGCAAAGGCGCCGGCTAAACTTACAAGCCTCAGCCCTCTTTGGACTGGCGGCTCTCTCCCGTGAAGATCTCTTTTACGGTATATGGCTTTTTATTCTGCGACTCGAAGTATGTCCGCATGATGAGCTCGGCTATGAAGCCCGTGGTGATAAGCTGTATGCCGCCCAGTGTAAGCAGCACTCCCAGTGTCAGCAGCGGGCGCTGGCCTATACTTTCGCCGAAGAGCTTCAGGACGAACATGTAGGCGTCGATCAGAAGACCTGCTCCGAGCATCGGAACGCCGAGTGTTCCGAAAAGGTGCATCGGCTTGGTTCTGTACTTCTGCATAAAGAGCATAAGAAGCAGGTCACTGATCACTTTGAAGGTGCGCCCGAGGCCGTATTTGCTCTCTCCGTGGATTCTGGGATGGTGGCGTACGTCCACTTCGGTGATCTTCGCCCCGTACATCTTGGCCAGTACCGGTATGAAGCGGTGAAGCTCTCCGTAAAGACCCAGGTTTTTCGCCACTTCATGCTTGAAAACCTTGAGTGTACAGCCGTAGTCGTGCAGATATACCCCTGTCGTCTTCCTGATTATGGCGTTGGCTATCTTGCTTGGGATTTTTCTTAGAAACATGCCGTCCTGTCTCTTTGCGCGGCGCCCGGCGACCACATCCCATCCGCCGCTTTCGAGTTTGGCTATCATCATCGGAATATCCGCCGGATCGTTTTGAAGGTCGCCGTCGAGAGTGGCTATTAGCTCCCCTTTGGCCTCGTCGATTCCCGCCGCCATGGCGGTCGTCTGGCCGAAGTTGCGGTTGAAGACGATTATCTTGGTCCTCTCGTCGGCAAGCTCTTTCATTTTCTCGACCGTCCGGTCCGTAGAGCCGTCGTCTACGAGGATAAGTTCGTAGTCTATGCCGTGAAGAGCCTTTCTGACCGCTTCGAAGAGCGGCTCTACATTCTCTTCTTCGTTCATCATGGGGATGACAACGGAGAGTTTCATTCTTTTCCTTTTTTCATGGAGTTTATGCGCACCAACACTATTCCGTACTTCTTGAATATGGGCTGATACGATGCAACATCTTTGAGTTTGGTTATCTTTGTAAGTACGATCTCACCCGGTTTGGGGTCCCGCTTTGGGACGATCTTTTGGGAGTATACCATAAACGACGGGACGTTGATTCCCCACATCACGACATCGAGGCGGTGTTTTTTGACAAACAGGGCCGCCTCTTTTATCGGCTGCTGCACAAGCGCCGCGTATGTGGGAAGAATGGTTCCGTTTACAAGCAGAAGGGTCACGACGCCGGTAACTACCGCTTTTGAGAGATTCCCCTCTATCATCCTCCACGCTATGACGAGCGCAGCCATCAGAAGCGCAATCTCCATCTTGTAGCGCCACCCGAAAAGCGCCCCGCTCTCTTTTATGAGAGCCTGGGCATACGGGTCTTTTATCTTTGGAAGCATGGCGTTCGCGATCTCGGGCAAAAAGATGAGCAGCAGCATCAAAAGCGCGGGAGGCACCACTATCCAAAGCGGCGACTTTATGGAAGGAAACTGAAGCGCCATAATGATAAAAAGGGGCGTATAGCCGTAGATGACGTAGTGCGGAAGCTTCGTACCGGAGAAGGAGAAGAATATGAAGACAAAAGCGAACCACAGGACCAGAAATAGTGTCGTATCGCTCTTTATCCAGCTCTTTATGCGTATAAAAGCGGCTATCAGTACGCCTGTAAACGGTATGGTCCCTACGAGAATAACCGGGACGTAGTAGAGAAACGAACCGCTGTGACCTTCGAAGGAGTTTTCGAATCTGGAGAGGTTGTGTTTGAAAAAGAACCCCTCTATAAACTTCATCCCCTGGTCCATATACTCCATCCAGTACCAGGGAAGGGCCACGGCAAGGAAAATCAGAATGCCTATGGGGTTGAAAACGCTGAGCGCCCACCGCTTGAGGTCGCGCTTGAAAATATAGTACAAAAATGTGACGACGACAGGTATCATCACCGCGACCGGCCCCTTTGTGAGCATACCGAAGCCTATGGCCGCGAATGCCGCATAGAGCCACATTTTCCGGTCGCTTTTTATGTAAAGGAGTATCGCGAACATACTCGCCGCTATCCATAGATTCAGCAGCGCGTCGGCTATCGCCGCCTTCGCTATTACACTTATCTGAAGGGCCGAAACCATGAAGAGAGCGGCCAAAAGAGCGGTTTTGGCATCAAAGAGCTTTTTTGTAAAAAGGTAAAGCAGCGCGGCCCATGCCGTCGCGGCGATAGCGGAAGGTAGGCGCAGAGCGAACTCGTTCAGGCCGAAGAGCTTGACACTAAGAGCCTGCAGCCAGTAGATGAGTATCGGCTTGTCGAAACGGAGTTCGCCGCCGAGATAGGTGGTGATGTAGTTGCCCGAACTGAGCATCTCGCGTGTAGCTTCGCTGAATGCCCCCTCGTCCAGATCGAAAAGAGGGACCGAGCCGAGGTTGAAATAGAAGCTTAGATAGACGACAACAAGAAGAACGAAAAGGCCGTAGCGCTCTATTTGCGGGTCGTAATCGGGGGCTTTGGGGCGCATCAGGACTCGGGTACCCCTATCTGATGGTACTCGAAACCTTTTTTGCGCATTTTCCGCAGGTTGTACTGGTTGCGGCCGTCGAAGATTATGGGGGTTTTGAGCCTCTGTTTAATCTCTTCGAAATCGGGGCTTCTAAACTCTTTCCACTCAGTCACCAGAATCATCGCGTCAGCTCCGTCGAGGGCGTCGTATTTGCTTTTGACATAGTCGACGTTTTCGTTTCCTTTTAGGTAGAAGTTTTTCGCCTCATCCATCGCCTTCGGATCGTACGCCTTTATCTTGGCACCCCGTTTTGTAAGCTCGTCTATGATCGTTATGGAGCTGGCTTCGCGCATGTCGTCGGTTTCAGGCTTGAAGCTGAGCCCCCAAACGGCGAACACCCTGCCCGCAAGATCATCTCCGAAACGCTTTACGACTTTGTCGGCAAGCACCCTCTTCTGCGCCCTGTTGACCTCTTCGACTGAACGAATGATTTTGGGTTCGTAGCCCGCATCTTCGGCTATCTTCGCAAGGGCCTGAACATCTTTGGGGAAGCAGCTTCCGCCGTAGCCGCAGCCTGGGTAGATGAAGCTGTAGCCTATGCGCCTGTCGCTTCCTATTCCTACCCTGACCATGTTTACGTCGGCGCCTACCCGCTCGCAGATATTGGCTATTTCGTTCATGAAGCTGATCTTGGTCGCAAGCATCGCGTTGGCGGCGTATTTGGTCATCTCCGCGCTTCTTACGTCCATCGCTATGAA
>WGAW01000081.1 GCA_015494675.1 Hydrogenimonas sp.
AGAATGCCGAAAACGATTGGGCCGTAAGACTCAAGTATGCCTACATATTCATAAGCGACGTACTTCCGAATACAGGTGTAGAGTTCGGTCAGTCGCACCGATCATGGATCGACTGGGAAGAGCACCACGGCTGGTGGTACCGCTCTATCTCGAAAACTTTTATAGAAGACAAACACGGAGCCGACCTGACAAACTCTGCCGACATCGGCGTAAACTTTAAGACGAAGACTCCATACTTCAGCTCTGAAATAGGCGTATACAACGGCGAAGGCTACCACGGCAAGCATGCCGGAACAGAGATGTCCTACGAGTGGAGGCTTACCGCCAACGTCCTTGGGACCGGAAAGAAAAAAGTTCATATGGATGACGAATATTTCGATGTTTCATTTCTTGGACAGTACAACAACGACAACTATTATAAAAATGACGCGTTCGGTAATCCATCCAAAAAGCAGTGGTGGGGTATTCATGCGGTATACAACCGGCCGCAGTTTCTTATCGCGGGTATGTATGTCGACTCAAGTTCAAGCACCTACAACTCCGGCAAAGGACGCGGTACCGGCTACAGCGTCAACGGTGAGTTCCGACCGGTCGAAAAGTGGTCGATTTTGGGCAGATACGACTACTGGGAGGTCGAAAAAGATGCCGAAGCCGGTTCTTATGCCGGAAAAGATAAAAATCAGTACATTGCAGGCGTAGCTTACGACTACAACAAAAACGTCAAGCTTATCGGAAACGTAACTTCCTATGACGACAAGGTAAACAAAAACAAAGCCGACAAGTTCATGTTCACTGCCGAAGTTCACTGGTAGAATACGCTTTTTCCGGGCAATGCCCGGAAAATTGCATATCGATAACCCTGCCATACAGACAGCATCCTCTGCAAAGGGTTAAAATTTTAATTATCGTGCCGATGTTATTATCCCGCCGACAATGATCTGCCGGTTTTAACGAGCCATTGCAAGATGGCTCGGAGAGCTTGCAAATTTCACTCTTACTCCCTTGCGGCCGGAAATTCATACTCCCGGCCGCTTCACTACCCCCTTTTGTAACAGTTTCGTAACCGAACCTCCATATAATTGCGCATATTTCAAAACCGAAAGGTTACAACGTGAATAGAGCCATCGATCTCATATTTCACAACACGACACGCTTCTTCGCCATCTCGGTGCTATTGGTGCTTGCGGCACTCTTCGCGGTTCTTTTTAACGAAGCGAAACCGGCAATAGACGCATTCGGCCTCGACTTCATCATAAACAGCAAATGGGCGCCCAATATGGACATTTTCGGCGGTTTTCCGGCCATATACGGATCGATCGTCTCTACCGTTATCGCCATGCTGATAGCCACTCCCGTCGCCATAGGCATCGCCATATTCCTCAGCGAACTCGCCCCGCCGTGGATAGCCGCACCGGTAGGTATGGCCATAGAGCTTCTGGCCGCGATACCGTCCATAATCTACGGAATGTGGGGTCTTTTCTATCTCGCACCGGTACTAAGAGATATCTGGGGAGGCAACGGTCTTGGCCTCATGACGGCCGGAATCGTCCTTTCGATAATGATCCTCCCTTTTATGGCCGCAATAACCAGAGACGCCATGAAGACCACACCGGAGATTCTCAAAGAATCGGCATACGGCATGGGTGCGACTCGCTGGGAGGTGCTCAAAGATGTAGTCATACCCTACGTCAAAAGCGGTATCATCGGCTCTATCATCCTGGCTTTGGGACGCGCCGTTGGAGAGACGATGGCGGTAACGTTCGTCATGGGCAACGCCCACAAGGTTCCCGACTCCATCTTCAAACCTGCCACATCCATACCGGTGACTCTGGCAAACGAATTTACGGAGGCCGATACCGATCTTTACTACTCGAGTCTCTTCTATCTTGCACTTATACTGCTTATAATAAGCTTCACGGTAATCGCCACGGCCAAATTCTGGTTCCTCAGAAACCTCCGGGAGCAGCGCGTATGAGAAGACAGAACAGACGCATACTCGTCAACAAGATCGTAATGGTACTCTCCACCGCAGCTGCGATAGCAGGTCTTATATTTCTTTTCTGGATTATCGGAGTACTCTTCTACAAAGGGTTCAGCGCCCTGAACCTCGACATATTCACATACGATATGGCACCTCCGGGCAGGGAGCCGAGCGGCCTTAGAAACGCACTTGTAGGGCAACTGCTACTGGTTCTGGGTGCATCTTTCATAGGGGTTCCCATAGGTATACTCGCAGGAACCTACCTAAGCGAATACGGCGGGAAAAAGAGCAGACTCGCAAGGCTCATACGAGACATATCCGACATCATGATGAGCACTCCGAGTATCGTGATAGGCGCATTCGTATACGCGATACTCGTAGAGCCGTTCGGCCACTTCAGCGGATGGGCGGGAATAGCCGCGCTGGCAGTGATGATGGTGCCTATAGTTCTGCGCACGACCGACGATATGCTGCAACTGGTACCCGGAAGCCTGCGCGAAGCGGCGGCAGCTCTGGGCGCACCGAAATACAAGGTGATTTTACAGGTGGTTTTCCGCGGAGCGAAAGTGGGCATTTTGACCGGAGTCCTTCTTTCGGTCGCAAGAATAGCAGGCGAGACGGCTCCGCTTCTATTTACATCGTTTAGCAACAACTTCTTCTCTACAGATCTCGACCGACCTATCGCATCGCTGACAGTGACGATGTTCAACTATGCCACAAGCCCTTATGAGGACTGGATAGATCAGGGGTGGGCCGCCGCGCTCATTCTGGCACTCTTCGTATTGGGCGCAAATATCGCGGGGCGCATAATTGTGCGGCAGAAAAAGTAGAGCACCTCAAATCTCAAGCCGGAGATTTTCCGGCCTAATCGGCTCCGAGCCGACAAGATAGATATTTTAAAAAAGGAAACCGTCTATGGCGACTATATGTGAAGTGACACAGAATCATATAATAGAGGTAAAAGATTTCAGTTTCTACTACGCCGGTGTGGATAGGCCGAATCTTAAAAATATAAACATGCCGATAGGTGAAGGAGCCGTCACGGCCCTCATCGGCCCGAGCGGATGCGGAAAGACCACTCTTCTTAGATGCTTCAACCGCATGCACGACCTCTACCCGGGCAACCGCTACAAGGGTGAAATTGTCTTTGAAGGGCGCAACATCCTTACCAAAAAAGAGGATCTGATAAAACTGCGCACACGTATCGGTATGATATTTCAAAAACCGACACCCTTTCCGATGAGCATCTACGACAATGTCGCTTACGGACTGCGTCTTCAGGGGATAAAGAGCCGAAGCGAACTCGACGGCCGTGTCGAACAGGCGCTAAAAGACGCCGCACTGTGGAAAGAGGTGGGAGATAGGCTCAAAGAGAGCGGCACGGCGCTTTCGGGCGGGCAGCAGCAGAGACTCTGCATAGCAAGGGCCGTAGCGGTCGAACCGGAAGTCCTGCTCTTCGACGAGCCGACATCGGCACTCGACCCTATCAGTACCCAGGCCATAGAGGAGCTGATTATAAAACTCAAAGAGAGAGTAACCATCATCATAGTGACGCACAACATGCAGCAGGCCGCCCGCGTCAGCGACTACACCGCCTTCATGTATCTGGGCGACCTGATAGAGATGGGAGTCACGGAAGAGCTCTTCATCACCCCCAAAGAGGAGATGACCGAGCAGTATATTACAGGCAAATTCGGCTGATTCGAACTTTCAAACCGCTCAGCCGCCGTAAGCGGCCATCTTCGATCCCAGCTTCTGCATACGGGAAAAGAGTCGCATCATGGAGTCTTTTCGCACACTCCGCAAAGAGGCCTCCTCCTCTTCCAAAAGCATCTGCTTTTCGAGAATCTTCTCCTCTTTCGCAACCAGCTTCTCATAACGCTTTTTCAACTCTTTGTACTCGTTCTCAAGAGCCCCAAGCTCCTTCACAAGCCTTCTATAGTCTCGATCGAGAGTTTTCAGTTTTCTACCGCTGTCAGCCTTTAGAATCTCCTTTTTGACTCTGGCTATTTTGTTGACTCTTTTGTGTATCTTTCGCTCCAGTTTCCGCATCTTCGAAACTGTCTGCACAACCTGATCTTCAATTTTGGAAACCTTATCGTGAAGCTTGTGGATCAGACTATCGATATCACCTATCCTCCCTTCGCTCTCTCCAAGAAGATCCAAAAGCTCCTCTATGGCCTTTTTGGTTTTCATCAACTCTTTTTGCATCTGCAACCCCTTTTTTGCGTATATTCTACCTAAAACTTCTCTTTTATAATGCTACCTGAAGCACAGAAAACCGGTTAAACTCTTAGCTCCCACTTTCACTTTAGATGCACTTTCCGACCGAAACCCTCATCAAACAGTTTTGCGCTACAATCGCGTTAAGGAGAGAGAATGTTCAAAACAGACGAAGAGTGCACCGGCAGAGAGTACCATGAGGCCACCAAACACTCGTGGCTTTCGGTAAGGCGCAGCCCGAACCGGCTTAACTGGGACAACCGACCCGCTTCCATGAAGTTCTACCCCGAATCGATGCCCCGTTCCCCGCTTTTAAAAAGCGTGCCGGCCCACAACTTCATCTACCATATAGGCGGCATAACGGCAAAAAAGAGCTACCCCGGAGTCGAGTACTACCTTAGAACGAACCCCAGCGCCGGGGCTTTGTACCCGAATGAGCTATATTTTCAGGCTTCGGGTGTAGAAGGGTTTGAAGACGGCATCTACCACTTCGAAGTCGGCTCATCTTCGGCCGTACTTTTGCACCCTTTGAGAGATGACGAGGGCATAGAACCGCTGCTCGGAATCCCTTGGAGGATGAGAGGTCTGCTTTTTCTCGTAAGCTCGCCATACTACCGCTCGGCGTGGAAATATAAAAACAGGGCGTTTCGCTACTGCCTGCTCGATGCAGGGCATATACTGGGCTCCATAGAGGCGGCGAGCCGGCTCTACAACCACGCCTACCGCATAGTGTACGACATAGAGCTCGAGAGACTCAACAACTTTTTCGGCTTCGGCAGGGAGGAGTTTTTTCTCTCCGCCGCAATCTGCGCCGTCCCGGAAAAGGAGATGATCGTAAAAGTTCCCGATACTGCCATTATAAACGCCGATGCTACCGGAGTCTTCGAGCCGGTACCTCTTATAGAGGCGGCATACCGCGACTCCATGAAGCTTAAAGGG
>WGAW01000082.1 GCA_015494675.1 Hydrogenimonas sp.
AAGAGCTCTGGCGAAAAATTCTGATGAGCTATTTCGAGGTCGGAAACCCGTTCCTCTGTTTCAAAGATACGGCAAACAGAGTCAACCCCAACAACCACGTCGGAATAATCAGAAGCTCCAATCTCTGCACCGAAATATTCCAAAACACCGACCCGAACCACTACAAGGTGCAGGTAAAGTTTACCGACGGCTCTATCGCCTACTACGAAGAGGAGGAGGATGTCACCGTCGACAGCGGCATTACAAAAAAGGCCAAGAAGATAACGGCGCTCGACTCGATAGGCGGCAAAGATATCTACATAGTAGAGAAGGTCGGAGAAGACGGGAAAACGGCCGTCTGCAACCTCGCCTCGATCAACCTCTCAAAGATCAACACGAAAGAGGATATAGAGAGGGTAGTGCCGATCGCGGTGCGTATGCTCGATAACGTGATCGATCTGAACTTCTACCCTCTCGAGAAGGTGAAGAAGACAAACGAGCGCTCGAGGTCGATAGGCCTGGGAGTTATGGGCGAGGCGCAGATGATCGCCGAAAAGCGCCTGAAGTGGGGTAGCAGCGAACACCTGAACGCAATAGACGAAGTGATGGAGATGATAAGTTACAATGCGATAAAAGCCTCATCGAATCTTGCCATCGAAAAAGGCTCCTATCCCGACTTCGAAGGTTCGAAATGGAGCCGCGGAATACTGCCTATCGACAACGCCAACCCCAACGCCTTGGCCCTGACGGACAGAGGGGGCCTCTTCGGGTACATCTACGACTGGGAGGAGCTTCGCAAAAAGGTCAAAGAGGATGGAATGAGAAACGGCTACCTTATGGCGATAGCGCCCACGAGCTCGATCTCGATACTCGTGGGCACCACGCAGACCATAGAACCCGTATACAAGCGCAAATGGTTCGAAGAGAACCTCAGCGGGCTGATACCTGTCGTAGTGCCTAACCTGAGCCCCGATACGTGGGAGTACTATACCCCCGCTTTCGAGCTGGATCAGAAGATACTCGTCAGGGCGGCCGCGGTGAGGCAGAAGTGGATAGACCAGGGGCAGAGCCTGAATATCTTCATGTCTCTCGACAAGGCGAGCGGCCGATACCTGCACGAGATATATACCGAAGCGTGGAAGCTCGGCATCAAGTCCACATACTACCTGCGAAGCCAGTCTCCGGAGATGGCGGAAGAGGTTGCCGACCGAAGCATGGAGTGTATGGGCTGCCAGTAAAAAGCGGCGGGGCGCACGCCCCGGCTTTATTATTTTTTCTTATTTTTTGAAGCTTCACCTTCTGTTAAACTACTTTAGGCTAAAATCGATCTCCATAGATAAACGTTACACCGACGTCAAGGTGACAGTAAACCAACCGAAAGAGGTATACCGAAGCTATGAAGAAAAAGCTATACAGCACAGAGTGCGACACCACGCGCTCGACAACCTCTATCATCAACGGCTGCACGGCGGGCATCATAAACCTGAACCGCTGCAGCTACGACTGGGCCTACAACCTCTGGGAGGTCATGATGGCCAACACATGGTTCCCGAAAGAGGTAGACCTTACCGAAGACGCCAGAGACTACAAACACCTGCTACCGGCGGAGCGGCGCATGTACGACAAGGTTCTGGCCCAGCTGATCTTCATGGACTCCATCCAGACAAACAACACGGTTGACAATGTCAACCCGTGGATCACGGCACCGGAAGTAAACATGTGTCTTGTGCGTCAGGCGTTCGAAGAGGCGCTACACTCACAGAGCTACGCCGTCATGGTCGACAGTATCTCGATAAACACCGACGAGATATACGACATGTGGAAGTCCGACCGGGAACTTCTGCGCAAAAACTCGTTCATAGGCGACGTATACGAAGAGTTCGGAGAGAAGGCCCAGGATGACGACGAAGCAAAGCTCTATATGCTCGTAGCGAACCAGTGCCTCGAAGGGATCTACTTCTACAGCGGCTTTTCTGCCATGTACGCTCTCGCGCGAAGCGGGAAAATGCTGGGAAGCGCACAGATGATCCGCTTCATTCAGCGCGATGAAGTGACCCACCTGGCCCTCTACAGCAACATAATAAAAGAGATAAAAAAAGAGTATCCGCAGCTTTTTAACGAGCGTGTCGTCGCAAATATGCGAGAGATGTACCGGCAGGCCTACGAGCTCGAGCGCGACTGGGGGTGGTACGTTACCGAAGATCAGATACTGGGCCTTAATCAGCAGATAATCGACCAGTATGTCCAGTACCTGACCGATAAACGGCTAAGAGCCATCGGGCTTGAGCCGATGTTCGGAGCAGACAACCCGATCAAGTGGGTTGACAGCTTCTCCACATTCAACGACCAGAAGACAAACTTCTTCGAAGGCAACGTTACCAACTACTCGAAAGGGAGCATCAGTTTTGACGACTTCTAACCCAAAATGGAAAACCTTCGCCATACAGATGGCGACCAGTGAAAACTTCGACGAAAATATAGCCCATCTTCTCGAGCTCATCGCAAACCTGCCGAAGCATTCGATAATCGTCACGCCCGAAGTATGCATCACCGGCTTCGCCTACGACAGGATGAACGAGGCGGCCGAAGCGGGCCTCTACGCCCTTGAACAGATAAAACGCATAAGCGACGACAAGATAATAACGTTGACAACCATTGCCAAAGAGGGTGAAGATTTTGTCAACCGTACCGATGTCGTTTATAACGCAGAAATCATCCATACCCAGCACAAGGTGAAGCTCTTCCCTCTCGGAAACGAGCACCACCATTTCAAAGCCGGTAGCGAAGAGGAGATCAAGATCTTCGAAGTGGACGGCATCAAGCTCGGCATCATAGTCTGCTTCGAACTCCGTTTTACAGAATTTTGGCTGAAGCTGCGCGGCGCCGATATTATCCTGAATCCGTCACTGTGGGGAAAACCGAGAAAACAGCACTACGAAATACTCACCCGCGCACTGGCTATTACGAACCAGTGCTATGTGGTGGCGGCAGACAGCGCAAACCCGGACATGGCCCGAAGCAGCGCCGTCATAGACCCGAACGGAAAGGCGATAAGCGACGACTACGCCGAAGTGATAGAGGGGGCGTTCGATCCCAGAGAGGTTAAGCGCATAAGACGCTACATAGAGATGGACCTCTTTCATGGATAGAGCGAAGCGGATACTGCTTCAAAATTTCGCTGACGAGATTGCCGACGAGGTTGATCTTACGCCGTCGATATACAGAGCGTTCTCTATAATAGATCGGGAGCTCTTTGTACCGCAGGGATTCCGCCGGTGGGCCTATCGCCTCGATGCTCTGCCGATGGGCGCGAACCAGTGGATAAGCTCTCCGGTAACGGTGGCCAAAATGACAGCCTACCTTGAGCCGGACGGCGCGGACAACGTTTTGGAGATCGGCTGTGGAAGCGGTTATCAGGCCGCGATACTGAGCACCATTTTACGCCGCGTGTTTACGATAGAGCGGATAGAGTCTCTTTTAAACGAAGCGAAAGAGCGTTTCAGAAGACTGAATATCGTCAACATCCACACACGACTCGACGACGGCCGCAGAGGGTGGAGAGAGTACGCCCCCTATGACAGAATACTCTTCTCGGCCTCTACCCCGGAGGTTCCCGAAGAGATCTTCAACCAACTTGCCGAAGGCGGAATACTGGTGGCCCCCATAGAAGAGAGGGGCACGCAGGTGATCACCCAGTTCACCAAAATGGACGGCTCCATCGAAAAGACAAAAAAAGATAGCTGTCTCTTCGTCCCTATTAAAAAGGGCGTGGAGCAAAAGAGCGGCTAAAGGGTTTAAGGCCGCAATCAACCCCGCTTTTAACTATTTACATATATCAAAGACCTAGGGTAGTTCAAATTTAAGGTTCATCTCCAGCTTTCTCCTCATTCTCGAAATTTCATCCATGAAATTTCTCCGAGGCTTCGGGCTGTTTCACGCATCGTGCGTGAAACGGTCTCCCTCAGAACCGGCGAAAACCGAAATGAACCTTAAATT
>WGAW01000083.1 GCA_015494675.1 Hydrogenimonas sp.
AAAAGTGTGAGGTCGGCCATCTTCTGCACTATATTCAATATTTTTTTCTCTTTCGAGATATATATAAATGTCGTTACCGCCGTTCTCAGGGGATCGGGAAGATTTTCCCAGATACCACCTTTTTTATCTTTCGGAGTGACGGTCGAGCGAACAAGCAGGCTCTCTTTTTTAAGCTCTATGTAGCTTTTGGTTTTGGAGTAGTTTCCATCGAGAGAAACCACACCTTCGATATTCGGCTCGGGAAGCAGGTGTGCTGTGGCGTTGGCATCCATGCTTACGGTCTGACTCGAAAAGATGGCGGGAAGATGCTCTATATAGCTCGGTGTATGAGGTTTTGCCGAAGCACGGAGCGCGAAGTTTTTGTAATCGCTGCTGTAAAGAGATACGGTAAAAGGCGAGGCATAGGTGTCTGCGACCAGGATTGTCGGGTCTCCCGCCGCATCGATGCTGAACTCTTTGAACGGCAGGGTATGTATGCTGTTTACAATTTTCCCGTCGATCTTGGTGGCGTACGCCCCGAAAAGAGTCGCAAGCAGACTCTGGCGTACATCTATGCGAAGCTGAGGCGTTTCAACGGTGTATACCGCTTTCGCTTTTAGGTATCTCTCTTTAAGCAGATACTCTATTTCCGCTTTTGTCGCCGAGAGTGAGATGTTTGCATCTTTCAGACCGATTTTTCTCTTTATCGATGTGGAGATTTTCACGATTTTTGAATCGGTATACAGCTTTACTGGCAGCGACTTCGGAACACCTTCGGCATATTCGCCGATCTTTTCCCTGTAGCGCTTTGACGGTGTCAGCGTTCCCGTCGCGCGGACCTGCATATTTTTGAAAGTGCCGGCAAGTTTTGCCGAACCGTATTGTGATCCTATGGAGGCTATAATCTTTTTTACATCGACTCCGTTCGCGGTAACTTCGATATTGCCGGCGTCCGCTTCGAACCTCACTGTTTCGGGTGAGACAATCTGCGCATCTTTGAGAGTCACTTTTGTGACAAATAGAGGAGGAAAGGCGATGTTTGATTGCCCGCTCTTTTTTTCGGCTCTTTTTTTGAATCTCTCCGGATATATCCTCACCCCTTCAGCGGCGACTTTTTCTATCGTCGGTTTCAGGTTTATCAGCCTCAATGGAGAGTAGGAGATTTCGAGGCTTCTTACCTGAACCGCTTTTTGATATTTGACGCCATAGAGAGTGAAGCCGCTTATCAGGGATCCGTCTATTTTTTCAAATGTTATATCCGCAGGTTTCAGAGCCTTGTGAAGCAGGATATCGGCCGTCTTTGGATGGGCGACTATAAACAGCAGAGTGCCGCACAAGATAAGAAGGAGCTGTAAAAGAGCGGCAAAGCGGCTGTAGAGTTCACCCATCAGAAGAGCTCTCCGATATGAAAATGGAGGGTGTAGCGGCTGAAATTCTGTGCATCGAAGCCGAGATCGAAGGCTATGGGGCCTATGGGGGTCATATAGCGTATGCCGGGCCCTATGCTGATATACGCCCTGTTGTAATCGGGAATCGACTTTTGGCCCAGATATGTAAGGTCGCTAAACAATACACCGCGAAAGTTTCTGCCTATGTCGAACCTGTATTCTACTGTAGCCTCGGTTATGCTGAAGGCTCCGACCGGGTTGCCGAGGCCGTTTTTGGGACCCAGCTGACGGTAGCCGAATGCCCTGTTTGAGTTCATTCCGCCCGCATAGAAGCGGTATGAAGGCGGAATGTGCCCCTGTTTGGCTTTGATGGTCCCTTGGCGCAGGCGCATGGAGAGTGTAGCGTTTTTTAGCGGGTGGTGGTACGCTCCGGTGACGAAGAGTTTGTAGTAGGTGGCATCAGATATCGGCGATTTTACGGAACCGGAGGCTTCTACACCTATTTTGTATCCTTTCGTAGGGTTTAGAACCGAATCGCGCCTGTCGAGTTCCCAGGCCCCGTTTGCCGAGACGATGAGAAGTTTGCCGTTTGGAAAGTTCACTAGGTCGCCGCTGTCGGTCGTTGTTGTGTTGTCTATGGAGATGCTCTCCTGAAAAACCTGCGGCCAGCGCAGATGCTTGAGCAGGGCTTTCGCGCGCATGGAACGCTCTTTGTAGCCGTCGAATATTTCGTAGTTGTATCCTGTTTCCGCCGCGAAACGGTTATGGTTCGACATCGGCATGTCGTAAGTACCCTTTATGTAGCGGCGAACCTGTGAGTAGCGTGTCTGAAGGCCTACGGTTTTCAGGTTTTTCGGGAAGTTTCTGTGCTTGATGCCCATTTGAACATTCAGCCCTTCATCGCTGCTGTAGCCGGCTCCCGCCGTGAAATGGATCGGCTTCGGATAGAGCGAAACGGTAACTTTCACCGGAACCCTGTTTCCTTCATGTTTGGCATCGTCTATGATGACGCGCTCGACGCCTTCGTTGGCGTAGATCTCTTTGTAGCTTCTCCTGATAAGCTCGGCTGAATATGGGTCGCCCTCCCTGAAATAGAGCAGAGATCGTACTATTTTCTCATCCAGCCCAGGCGGGGTTTTTATG
>WGAW01000084.1 GCA_015494675.1 Hydrogenimonas sp.
TTATCTGCGCGTGAGCCCTCCGCTGAGGAGAACTCAGCGTTAGCGTAGTTTCGGCGGCTTTGCCGTTGAAACGTATTAAGGAGCAAAAATGAAAGTAAGACCATCGGTTAAGAAGATGTGCGACAAATGCAAGATCATCAAACGAAAAGGCATAGTTCGCGTCATCTGTGTAAATCCCAAACACAAACAGAGACAAGGATAAGCATGGCACGTATTGCAGGTGTTGATCTACCTAAAAAGAAACGTTTGGAGTATGCGCTTACGTATATATACGGTATCGGGCTGACAAGCTCGAGAAAGATCCTCGATGCGACAGGTATCAGTTACGACAAGCGAGTACATGAGCTCAGCGAAGAGGAGGCCGCGGCGATTCGTAACGAGATTCAGAACAACTATATGGTTGAAGGAGATCTCCGAAAGAAGGTGGCGATGGACATCAAGTCTTTGATGGATCTTGGAAGTTATCGCGGACTCCGCCATAGAAGAGGCCTTCCTGTGCGCGGTCAAAAGACCAAGACAAACGCGAGAACCCGCAAGGGTAAACGCAAAACCGTCGGCGCGGCGAGCAAGTAAGGAGTAGGCAGTGGCAAAAAGAAAAGCGACCAGAAAAAAGATAGTAAAAAAGAATATAGCAAGAGGCGTAGTCTACATCAGTGCGACATACAACAACACCGTAATCACGGTTACCGACGAGGCGGGTAACGTAATCTCCTGGAGCAGTGCGGGATCGCTCGGCTTCAAAGGAAGCAAAAAGTCGACTCCTTACGCTGCACAGCAGGCTGTAGAGGATGCTTTGACGAAAGCGAAAGAGCACGGCATAAAAGAGGTCGGCATAAAAGTCCAGGGCCCCGGAAGCGGGCGAGAGACCGCGGTTAAGAGCGTTGGTGCCACAGAGGGTATACGTGTACTGTTCCTAAAAGACATTACACCGCTGCCGCACAACGGGTGCAGACCGCCCAAACGAAGACGAGTATAAGGGGAAGAGATGGCACGATATAGAGGACCGGTAGAAAAGATCGAACGTCGCCTTGGCGTGAGTCTCGGACTCAAAGGCGAAAGAAGACTCGCGGGAAAGAGTGCGATAGACAAGAGACCTTACGCGCCCGGCCAGCACGGTCAGCGCAGAGCGAAGATCAGCCAGTACGGACTGCAGCTCCGTGAAAAACAGAAGGCAAAATATATGTACGGAGTCGCGGAGAAGCAGTTTAGAAGACTCTTCAAAGATGCGAACCGAATGGAGGGCAATACCGGTGAAAACCTGATAGCTCTCCTCGAGAGACGACTCGACAATGTGGTCTACAGAATGGGCTTTGCCACGACACGTGCATTTGCAAGGCAGCTCGTTACTCACGGCCACATACTTGTAGACGGCAAGCGCGTCAACATACCGTCGTACCGCGTAAAACCGGGACAGAAGATCGAAGTACGCGAAAAGAGCAAGAACAATCCGCAGATTCAGCGCGCGATGGAGCTTACCAGGCAGACCGGTATCGCTCCGTGGGTCGATGTGGACGAAGCGAAGCTGTTTGGCATCTTTACACGTATCCCGGAGCGTGAAGAGGTTGTTATTCCTGTAGAAGAGCGCTTGATAGTCGAGCTTTACTCTAAATAATAGTTAAAAGCGAGTTGCCCATGAAAAGAATTAAAACATCACCTTTTATGCCGAGTGAGGTAAATATTGAGCAGACCGGTGCAAACAGAGTCCGCATCACCGCGTATCCGTTCGAGACGGGCTACGCTGTTTCACTGGCGCATCCGATCAGACGGCTGCTTCTTGGGAGTACGATCGGTTATGCTCCGATCGGCGTAAAGATTGAGGGGGCATCTCACGAGTTCGACTCTGTACGCGGTATGCTTGAGGATGTTGCAGTATTTATCATAAATCTAAAAAACCTTCGCTTCAAACTCAAAGGCGACGAAAAAAAAGCCGAAGTGAGCTACAGCTTCAGCGGCCCCGTTGAGATAAAGGGCTCCGACCTGACAAACGATCAGGTAGAAGTCGTAACACCAGACGGTTTCCTCGCTACCCTTAACGAGGATGCCGAGCTCAACTTCTCGTTGCTCATACATCAGGGAATCGGATACGTTCCGAGCGAAGATCTTCGCGACTCTCTGCCGGAGGGCTACATAAGCCTCGATGCGTTCTTTACGCCGGTAAGAGCCGCCAACTATACGATCGAGAATATGCTGGTAGAGGACAACCCCAACTATGAGAAGATCGTCTTCGATATCGAGACCGACGGACAGATCGATGCCGTAACCGCTTTCAAAAACACGATCGAGGTTATGTACAGGCAGATGTCGGTCTTTAACAACATTCTCGATATCGACGTCGCCGCCAATGAGAGTACGAGCACATCCGAGAGCCCGATAGTCAAGCAGCTGATGCAGGGGCTGGAGTCTCTGGGGCTGAGCGCAAGGAGTTTCAACTCCCTCGAGCGTGCTGGTCTCAGGTTCATAGGCGAACTGGCCCTTATGAGCGAAAACGAACTCAAAGAGATAAAGAATCTGGGTAAAAAATCCCTCGAAGAGATCAAAGAGAAGCTGGAAGAGGTCGGTTTCCCAGCCGGTACCAAACTGGATGAAGAGGCCGAAAAGCAGCTGAAGAAAAAGATCGAGCAAGAAAAAAACAAGAATGAAGGATAGACGATGAGACATCGACATGGATATCGAAAACTGAGCCGTACGTCAGCTCATCGCGCAGCACTTCTTAAAAACCTCTCAATCGCGCTGGTTCAGCATGGTCGAATAGAGACCACTCTGGCCAAAGCGAAGAGCCTGAGAAGCGTTTTCGAGAAGCTTGTGACGCGCGCAAAAGCAGGCGATTTCAACGCTCACCGCGCAGTGTTTGCGAAACTTCAGGACAAAGCCGCCACTAAGAAACTGGTTGAGGAGATAGCTCCGAAGTACGCCGATCGAAACGGCGGCTATACAAGAGTTATAAAGACGCGCCAAAGACGCGGAGATGCCGCTGAAATGGCAATCATAGAATTGGTATAAACTACCTCTTCGGGGCCGCGGCCCCGAGATTAATCTCTCCTAAACCCATAAAACCACTTCACATTCCGGTTGTAAAAACTTCACTTTTTTGATATTATAGATTCACTATACGATTACGATTTTAGGACGATAGATATGATACCGTTTAGTGATGAAGATCTTTACCCGGCTGTGGAGAACGTGATCGAAAAGGTGCGCCCCTCGCTTGCGCTTGACGGCGGTGACATCAAGCTGCTCGGTGTGAAGAACGGGAAGGTTTACGTTCAACTGCAGGGTGCCTGTATAGGATGCGCAAGCAGCGGTAGTACCATAAAGTACGGTGTCGAGAGACAGCTTCGTATGGACATCCACCCTGAAATCGAAGTTATAAATGTCCCGGTAGGTCTTGAAGATCAGTGGGACAAGATGGAATAAGGATATGATGAGCAAGAAAGAGAATAGAAAAATTCTGGATCGCGCAGAGAATCTTTTTTATAGAGGCGACTACGACGAAGCGCTGAGAATGTATGGTATATTGCTCAAAGAGTGCCCCGAACTCGAAGAGGCCAGAATAGGCGCGATACTTAGCGATATAGCGCTCGAAAACGATGAGGAGGCCCAGGCCCTCTTCGAGTATTACCAGGTTCTCAAAGAGGAGGGACAGGAGGAGGCGGAGCAGATAATCGAAGAGATGATATCGTCGCTCGATGACGCTCTCGAGAAGATTTCGGACCTGCTCGAAGGAAGCCTGTTTGTCCGTGACGAGGCGGTTGACGGAATCTCCTACAGCGATTTCAAGGAGCTCGTTTCGCAGCGCGGCGGTTTTAAAAGAGCGTTCGAAGATATCATGTTCTCTACGAAGGTTGTGATTACCGAAAAGGATGAGTTGCTCGATTTTCTGCAGCAGTTGGTGGAGAACGGTTTCAATGAGATGGCGATGCGCTATATAGAAGGTGCCGCAGTCGCCTATCCGGCGGAAGAGAAAATTCAGGACCTGATCGATAAGATCAAGGGCTGAAGGTGATAGTCGATTTCGGCGGCGACATAGGCCGCGTTACGGACGATAGCAGGGAAGCGCAAGCGGGTCTGCGTTTTCTGCTTACCGGACAGAACGAAAACTACAGAAACGAGGCGCTCTCCAGAGGGGCGCAAACTATAACTTCCCGTGAACTCTACGAGGCTCTCAGACTCGATGAAATGGAGGTTGTGGGCATTACCGGTACAAACGGAAAGACTACGACATCGGCGGCTATCTACTCCATACTGCTCGATCTCGACTATGCCGCGGCGCTGCAGGGAACGAGAGGTCTTTTTATAAATGACGAGAAGGTTGAGGGGAAAACGCTAACAACACCGTCCACTCTATCCACATTTGCGCATATGTTCGAAGCGGCGAAAAGGGGGTGTGAGTTTTTTGTGATGGAGGTTAGTTCGCATGCGATAGATCAGGATCGCATAGGCGGAATCGACTTCTCTTTAAAAGTCCTTACCAACGTAACGAGTGACCACCTGGACTATCACGGTTCTGTAGAGGCTTACAGGGCAGTGAAGAGCAGCTTTTTTCAGGATGCCGCAAAAAAGCTGATAAACCGAGACGAAGATATCTTGAAGTTCAACCCGAAAAACGCTTTCAGTTACGGTATAGAGAACCCGGCAACCTACAAGATTATGGCATACACTCTCGGCGGCGGAGTCAGCGGGGTGCTCAAGCACTTCGAGACGGTCCTGCCTTTCGAGACGCCGCTTCAGGGATTTTTCAATCTCTACAACATTACGGCAGCCATCGCCGCCGTGCATATACTTACCGACGAGGATCTGGAAGATATATGCGAAGCGGCCGAAAACTTCGGCGGTGTGGCCGGTAGAATGGAGACCGTAAGCGAAGATCCGCTGGTGATAGTCGATTTCGCCCATACCGAAGACGGCATAAGGCAGGTCCTCGACTCACTGAAAGAGAAAGAGATACGTGTGGTTTTCGGCGCCGGGGGAGACAGGGACAGATCAAAACGCCCGGCAATGGGGCGTGCCGCCTCGTCAATTGCCAAAAAGCTCTATATCACCAGTGATAACCCCAGAAGCGAAGATCCGAAAAAGATCATAGAGGAGATCGCGGAGGGGGTAGAGGAGAAAGAGAAGATGGAGAAGATTGTCGATCGAAAAGAGGCGATAGAACTGGCACTATCCGAACTGGGGCCCAATGAGGTGCTTCTGGTTCTGGGCAAAGGCGACGAAGAGTATCAGGAGTTCTCCGACACAAAGGTCCCGTTCGATGACAGGGAGGTTATACGCGAGATACTCAGTCGCCGCTGAATCGGGCGTAAATGGGATTGTGGTCCGAGACCGGTGTATCTATAACGGTGGAGAAGAGCGGTTTTAGACCGCGATAGTAGATCTGGTCGAGAGGCATTCCAAGTATGGATTTTATCTCGTTCTCGTTTTTCGGCCTGAGCCTTACGAGGGCGGATCTCTCCATGAGACTCTCGATCGATTTCACCCTTTTCGGACTCCATGTGTTGAAGTCGCCGGCGACTATGAAACTCTCCTCTTCCACACTTGCTATCAGTTCGCTTATCCTCTCCAGCTCTTTTGCAAAGAGTCTGTGGGGAACGAAATTTATGGCATGCAGGTTCAAAAGCGCCAGACTTCCGCCCCTGTGAAGCGAATGCCGGCTCAGTAGGGCACTCTTTTTCGTGGCTATTCCCGCTTCGCGCACCTTCGTCGTAAACGCTCTTTTTGTCAGAATAGGGAGTTTCGAGAGAGTCATCACTCCGAACCTGTGGCGGTTGCGTACAAAGTTACAGCTCAGCGCATGGCCGAAGTGTTCAAAGTGGCCGGGGAGTCCCGCTTCGGGTATTTTGACCTCCTGGAGCGCTATCAGGTCGCTCGGATAGATTTTCAAAATGTGTGAGAACTCGCGCTGAAACTCCGCTTTCAATGAGCGTTTCTGTATATTCCAGCATAAAAATCCGAATGAGTCTTTTTCTCTTTTAAACATAATTCGATTATACCAGCGGAGCGAGAATCCGCATAAAGTTCTCCGTATGGATCGTCAAGAGCTTTTCAGGCGCCCGGTAAGGGACGCATTCGGCCGAAACGGTGTTCATCCACTCCTCTATCTCTTCTATCTCCTCTTTCGAGTAGATGAAGCTGACAGCCTCGAAGTTGTAAAAGAGGCTTCTGTTGTCGAAATTTACGGAACCGATACTTGCGCAGCTATCATCGAAGAGTATCGCTTTGGCATGAAGCACCTTCCCCCTATATAGAAGTACATCGCCCCCTTTTGAGCTCAGTTCACGAAGGTAGCTTCCCCTTCCGATATCGGAAATTTTGTGGTCGGAGTGTTCAGGTACGATCACCGTCACCTTCACACCCCTATGCAGGGCAATGACAAGGGCCTGCATAAAATCTTCGTTCGGCACGAAATAGGGGGTAGCTATCTTTATCTGCCCGGTGGCGGAGTATATAAGGCTCAAAAGAGCTTCAACAAGGGCCTCCGTGGGTGTATCGGGCCCCGAAGGGATCACCTGTATCGATGCGGAGCCGAACTTGTGCAAAACCGGCTCCGGAACGAGCGGGGCGCTGTTTGTCGCAAAAGCCCAGTCCATTGCGAATATCTGCGAGTAAAAGTGCGTGGCGTGCCCTTCTATGCGGCACAGAAAATCGGTATATACGGTCGAGCTCCCATCTTTCGAAAAGTACTCTCCCGAGAGGTTCATGCCCCCCGTGAACATCGAGACGCCGTCGAAGATCAATATCTTTCTGTGGTTTCTAAGATTTATGTAGTTTCTGAGCGGGAACTTCAAAAACGGCATGAAGAAGGCGACCTGCGCGCCGCTATCTCTCAATTTTTCGAGTGGAGCGGGGAACAGATAGAGCCTCAACGAGCCTATCGAATCCAAAAGAAGCCTCACTTTTACACCGTTTGCGGCCTTTTTACACAGCAGATCCACGAGAGGCGAGGTAGTCTCGTCCAGCGTAAACTGGTAGATACAGATATCAATAGATTTTTCAGCTTTTTCGATAGACTCGGTTATCGCGTCGTAGACATCCGAAGGGGAGTCGATCAGGGTGAAACTGTTGTTTCGGGTAGCGGGGGGAATGCCGTCCGTGCGCAGGAGCCTCTCTACCGGATGCCGGCTCCGCGGAGGTTTTGTCTCGATAGGTTTTAGTGAGAATCTGAACTTCTGGTACCTCTTGAGCAGCTTTCTGTTTCCGAAAAGAAAATAGAAAGGGACCGCTACATAGGGGAATACGAATATGGCGATCATCCAAGCGATCATACTGCTGGGAGAGCGGCGGGCGGCTATCATGTGCAAAAGCGCCGTTATGGCCAGGATTTCACCCCCCACCAATGAAGCGTAGTAAAGGATCGGCTCGATATCCATACTCATATGTCTCGTTTTTTGGCAATTTTTGGTAAAATTATAGTGTAAATGTAGGTTAAGACTCAAATACTATAATTTGGACAAAAATTATCTTATATAAAAGGATTGTAAAAGATGGGAATACCTCAACCGGCGTTTTACATTTTTAAATGCGAGCAGTCTTCACCTCCGGGCATGCCGAAGCCGAGCTGTGTGACAAACGACAATCGTGACCTATTCCAACACCTGGCGCAGCGCCTTATGGAGAAAGGGATCATCGGTACGGTCCAACCCGTAAGGACAGGGTGTCTGAATCGATGCAGTTACGGTCCGGTGATGCTGGTAGAGCCGGGCCATGTAATGTATGCGGGTCTGACGAAAGAGAAGATCGACCGTATTATCGACGAGCATATCATAGGCGGAAAAGTGGTCGAAGAGTTCGTCATAGAGCATGAGGCGTGGGACGACCCTATAACGCCTGAACAGATGATGAAGATGACCGGAGCGAGATAGATGCGAATAGAGATGCTCTACTCGAAAATCCACCGTGCGACGGTGACGGATGCCAACCTGAACTATGTAGGCTCCATCACCATAGACGAGGATCTGCTCGACGCCGCAAAAATGCGTGTAGGGCAGAAGGTGGAGATACTCAATATAAACAACGGTGAGCGCTTCAGCACCTACATCATAAAGGGAGAGCGGGGCAGGGGAGATATCTGCCTAAACGGTGCCGCCGCAAGAAAGGCGCACCAGGGCGACAAGATCATAATCGTCGCTTACGCCTCATACGATGAAAAAGAGCTCGACAGCTATAAACCTACGGTCGTTCTGATGAACGAAGACAGCAACACCATAGCTGCCGTTCACGAGGAGATATAGGTGTTCGAGGGCATCGATATGGGCGGCTTGGGCAAGATGCTCGAAGAGGTTCAAAAAAGAGCCAAAGAGCTCGAAGAGAAGAACGAATCGATCGAGATGACCGCAAAGAGCGGAGGAGGTCTAGTCAAAGTTACCGCAAACGGGAAGGGCGAGATCGTGGATATAGAGATAGACGATTCGCTTCTCGAAGACAAAGAGGCCCTTCAGATTCTTCTCATGTCGGCCGTGAACGATGTCATGAAGATGGTAGAAGAGAATAAAAAGAGAGCCGCACTGGATATGATGGGCGGCATCAACCCGTTTGCGGGAGGGGGCGGCAGCCCGAGCTGATGCTGTCGCGTCTTCTGCTAACCGCCTCTCTTATTCTCATCCACCCCCTTTTTGCCGGAACAAAGAGCTGTTTCTCCTTCTTCCCCGGCAGCTATATTATGATAGACGGCCATCCCGCTTTCGCCGTTAGAAAAGATACTTTTCTATCTTTGAAGTGCCCTCCCGGAAAAAAGATTGTCGCACGTGACCCTTTCAAAGACCTATGCCTCTTCGAGGGAAAGGCGGCGAAACCGCTCCCTCTCGGTGATGCAAAACCTCCTCTTTATATATGCCCCGACAAGAGGGTGTTGAAGCACCCGATACGCTCGTACCCGGTCTCGATATTTGCCGGGGAGCTTGCCGTGCGCCCCGGCCATGAAGGGGCCCTGTTCGCAGGCTGCTGCAGGCTGGCCGGAGTATTCGATACCGAAGGCGGGTGGTTCGATGCCGCATCGATTCGCAGGCTCATAAAGGGTGAAACATATCACGGCGATATCGGGGTCAGGTTCACGACGGTGGAGGGAAAAGTCACGGCGGAGAGTGTGGACCCATTTGCATCTTCGGGCTTCAGGCCGGGGGATGTCGTGCTGGGCATCGGAGGCCTCAGTCGGCCGGACTTGAGAGAGGTTAGAGACGGGATAGACCGGTGCAAGAAGGGAGATAGAGTGCCGTTTACCGTAAAAAGGGGCGAAAAGAGGGTGAAGATAGAGGCGCAATGTTTCGAGCGCATGGGAGGCGGTGCTCTCTCCGACACATTTTTGGAGCGGTTCGGCCCCTATTTTTCAAAATCTCTGAGGATAGAAAAGATCGACCCCTCATCCACGGCGTACAAAAGAGGGCTCAGGGTCGGCGACAGGCTGCTCATGATCGACGGCAAAAGCGTAGAAAAAGAGAAGGATGTCAGGGCTCTTTTGAGCGGCTACGGAGTGCAGAAAAGCACGCCCGAAAACATGCTTTGGGAGCGGGACGGATTTCAGTTTTTTTTGCTCCCCGCTTCGCTATAATTCGCTAAATAAATCGAGGATATCCATGCAGCGATTCGAAGCCTATCTGAGGGCGAACATTCCCAAAGCTCCAAGCTTCCACCCGACATTCGACGAAGCTCTGGGGACGATGCTTTTAGCGGGTGGAAAGCGGTTCAGGCCGCAGCTTCTGCTGTCGGTCGTTGAGGCCTATACCCCGCTTCTTTTGGAGAGCGCCTACCCGGTGGCCATGGCCGTGGAGATGCTCCATACATACTCGCTCGTCCACGACGATCTGCCGGTCATGGACGATGCGGATCTTCGCCGCGGAGAGCCGACGCTGCACAAACGTTTCGACGAGGTGACGGCCGTTTTGGTGGGTGACGCTCTCAATACCCACTCATTCTATCTTGTGGCCGACGCACCGCTTCACGGCGACGTCAAGATCGCTCTGATAAAAGAGCTCGCATACAGCGGCGGAATAGGCGGCATGGTGCTGGGACAGGCGATAGACTGCTACTTCGAGGGCGAGAAACTGAGTGCAGAGCAGGTAGATTTCCTGCATGAGTACAAAACAGGCAGGCTGATAGCGGCGAGTCTGAAAATGGGAGCGATTATAGCCGGGCTGGATGATGAGATGCAGCAGAGGCTTTTTGAGTTCGGGCTCGACCTGGGTCTGCTCTTCCAGATACAAGACGACATCATAGACGCTACCCAAA
>WGAW01000085.1 GCA_015494675.1 Hydrogenimonas sp.
ATATTTTTATAGCGCTGATTGCTGCCGGGCTGTTGGTTGTAACCGCAGCGGTGATATTTGTCTGGCGCTGGTGGCGCCGTCACAAAAAGACCGACCCCCGTATCGGCTGGCTGAAAAAACTGGACAAAATGGATTTGGCCGATGCGAAAAGAAGTGCATATATCATGACGCGTTACGGCAGGCTTTTGGCTGAAGACAAGAGGCGTCAGGAGGTATTGTCGCAGCTTCTGCCCAGGCTGGAGCGCTATAAATATAAAAAAGAGGTGCCGCCGCTGGATGATGAGACCAAGCGTTTTATGAAGCTTTTTATAGAGATGTGCAAAGATGCACTTTGAGTATCCCTGGGTCCTTTTGGCTATTTTGCCTTTTCTATTTTGTGAAAAGAGATGTCCTCTGCGTCTGGATATGCTCTATTTTCCGCGTATAGAGCTGATCGGCAGATATTCGAGAAGAGGGTCGCTGCTGCAGGCATTCAAGTGGATGGCGATTACCGGAGCTCTCATAGCGCTGGCATCGCCGGTGATGACCAAAGAGGTGACTCCCACCTATGCGGCCGGCCGGGATATGGTGCTTATTATAGATGCGAGCAGATCGATGGACGAGGAGTTTTCGATCGTTACCAGAGAGAACAAGTTCGAGACACTAAAGAGGATACTGGAGGATTTTGTAAAAAGAAGGGGCGGCGACAGGCTTGGAATGGTCGTTTTCGGTGAGTTCGCCTATGTCGCATCTCCGCTCACTTTTGACCATGAGATGCTCGCAAAGATGATTCCATATCTTGAGGTGGGGATGGCGGGAGAGAGAACGGCGATAAGCGATGCGATCGCGATGGCCGTAAAGCTGCTCGAGAAGTCGGATGCAAAGAGCAGAGTAGCCGTACTCTTGACAGACGGGCGCAATACGGCAGGCAGGATACCGTTTAGGGTCGTCGTAAAGCTTCTGAAGCAGTATGGAATAAAGCTCTATACCATCGGAGTCGGAAGGGCAGGCGACTACGACAAGAGGAGTTTGAGTGAACTGGCGGAGGAGACGGGCGGAAAGTTCTTTGCCGCCTCCGATCCGAAGATGCTTGAAAAGGTGTATGAAACCATCGACAGACTGGAGCCTTCCATGCTGAAGCAGCGGCCCGTTACAGAGACTACATATCTGTTCAGTTATCCTCTATTTGTAGCCGCCATGTCGCTTCTGGCTTATCTTCTGCTGCTGAACAGGAGCGAAGCGTGAGGTTTCTATATCCGGAATTTCTCTACCTGATGCTGATACCGGCGGCACTCCTTTTTTATCTTCTTTCTACCAACAAGGATGTGCTCGAGAGGGTGTTTGAACCGAAAAGTCTGGAGCGCCTCAGGATCAGCGGAGACGCGCTCGGAAGAGCCGGCCACAACCTGCTCGCTTTCGCAGCATTTTTTTTCATGACACTGGCGCTCGCCGAGCCGGTTATAGAGAGAGGCGAGACGAAGATAAAGAGCAAGGCGCCCGATACGGTGATAGCACTCGACCTGTCGCGATCGATGAGTGCAGCCGATTTTTACCCCGGCAGGCTCGCTTTTGCGAAACAGAAACTCGAAGAGATTCTGCCGAAGTTGCCTGCGGGACGAATAGGAGTTATAGGGTTTACGTCGGCTGCATTCGTTATTACACCGCTTACAAGCGATATCGACACAATCCGCTTTCTTTTGCGTAGGGTCAAACCGCAGAATATTTCGGCTGAGGGGACAGATATAGCGGCGGCAATCAAAGGAGCAGTGCGTCTTCTGCGAAAAAGCGGTACCAAAATAGTGCTACTTGTAACTGACGGGGGAGATGAAAAAGATCTTGAAAGATTGCGAAGAGCCGTGAAAGAGAGCTCTATAGTCCCTATTGTATGGATGACGGCCACAAAGCGCGGGGCTCCGGTAGTCACAAAGAGTGGCGGACTGGTTGAAAACGATAAGGGAGAGCCGGTTATTAGCAGAGCCAACACGGCTTTGGCCAAGCTTGCGGCCGAAAGCGGCGGAATATATGTCGAGGCGACAGTTTCGCAGGAGGATGAAGAGAGGATAGTTTCATATATTGAAGGTCTATCCGCTTCAGCGATCGAGAGGGAGAGGGTTGTGCACAACAGGATAGAGCTCTTTTACTATCCGCTCTTTCTGTCCGTTTTGATCCTTCCGTTCGCGCTCTACTCCTTTGGAGGCAGAGTGAGGGTATCGGCGCTGCTCTTTTTTTCCGCTTTTTCACTCCTTCTTACCGCTCCCTACGCCAGAGCCGGTATTATGGATTTCAAACTGATAGAGAAGGGTGAGAGAGCATATTTGAGCGGAGACTACAACAGAAGCATAGAAGCGTTTGAAAAGCTTAGTACGAGCCAGCCCAAAAACGAAGTCTGGTTCGATCTTGCCGGAAGCTACTATAAAAGCGGACGCTATAAAAGGGCGCTTCAGACATACGCAAAGATAGTAACCGATGACAGAAAGCTGGAGATGGCCAAACTCTACTCCATGGCCAACTGCTATGTGAAGCTCGGAGAGCTCCAAAAGGGTGCGGAGCTCTACCGAAAAGTGCTCGGACTGGGTGAAGATGCGGATGCGAAGGCCAATCTGGAGCTTGTGATGAAGATTTTGCGAGAGCAAAAAAAGAGGAAAAAGAGCGGATCGGGCAAAGGTGACGAAAGCAAATATAGAAAAAAGGGGGGAGCGTCTGCGAAAGAGTCTGCACAAAAAAGCTCCAGAGCCGGAGGCAAAAAGGGCGATGGGAGAACGAGGAAGCTGAGTGAAGCCGAAGAGAAGAAGTGGATGCGCATGATTCAGAACCGCCCGCTGAAATCGAAACTCTACCCGCTAATACCGCCCGAGGAGAATATGGATGCTAAAAAGTGGTAGAAGAGTAATTACTCTGGGGCTGCTTCTCATTATGCCTCTTTTGGCGGATGTAATCGCACGTGTCGATGAAAATCCGGTCATATCGGGTGAGACGGTCGAGTATGAGATAGAGGCCGTGGGCGATAGGGTCGAGTTTCCTAAGATCGAATCGATAGGCGGTGAAAAGGTTACGACGGAGGGGAGTCGGAGGCTTGAGTGGTTTGAAGGCAACAGAACCCTTTTGAAGTGGTCCCAGATGTATTCGTTCACACCGAAAAAGAGTTTGACGATCCCATCTTTCAAAGTGGTTGTAGACGGCAAAGAGGAGGTGACGAAACCGATTTTTCTGCAGGTGAAAAGGAATCTTTCAGAGAGAAAAGGGGACTTCGGAGTGGAGTTGAACGTAAGCCGAAAGTGGGCGTATGTCGGAGAGACGGTAGAGGTCGTCATACGTTTCAAAGAGAGGCGGAGCGTACCTGTGATGAGTGTCGATTTCGTTCCCATAAAGTATGAGGACTTTTGGGTCAAAAGGGTAGGCAAACCCAGACGTTATAGCGAAGGGGATTACCTTGTGCATGAGGTCCGCTACCTCTTTTTCCCTCAAAAGGCGGGTGATTTGACTATAGGTCCGGCCGAGGTGAAAGTGGCGACGGCGAAGAAGATTCGCGACGCTTTCGGCTTTATAGTGAGGCAGCCTCAGTGGAGAACGGTCGCCTCTAAGCCGGTGGCACTTCATGTAAAACCGCTGCCGGACGGCTTGAAGCTTGTGGGCAGGTACTCGATAAGAGTCGATGCATCGCCGAAAAGGGTTGAGGCCGGGGCTCCGGTAACTCTTACCGTCCGAGTAGAAGCCGAAGGGAATATAGACGATTTGGAGTTTCCGCCGCTCAGAATCCCGGGCGTGACGATATATGCGGAGCCGCCGAAGATCGAAAAGAGTTACAGGGGCGGGGTCTACGGCGGAAGCTGGGAGAGAAAATATGTGCTGATCGCGCAAAGATCGTTTACGATTCCGGAGTTTGAGATCGAATTTTTCGATCCGGCGAAGGAGCGAACGGTGAGGGTTTATAGCGAACCCATACAGATAGAGGTCACAGGAGGCGGCGTGGAGCATTCCGAGAGAAACGAGATGCGGGAAAAGAAGGGCTCCAAGGAGCCTGTTTCACCCTACGGGGGCTATCTGTGGCCGCTTCTCTCTTTTGTCGCGGGAATGGCGTTTATGTACGCTCTTTTGCGGTTTGGACGGAAACGGCGAAGTAGAAAAGAGCGGTTTAGCAGCGCAAAAAGCGAGATCGAGATGCTTCAGCGGCTGCTGCCGTATATATCCGAGTCGAAAGAGGCGGCTCAGACGGCGGAGAGTCTGTATGCCAATGTTTTCGAAGGGAAGGCCATAAAAATCGACAGAAGCTCTTACGAGAGGCTGCTCGAAAAGCTGCGTGAAAAGAAGTAGTCTATTGCTATGCGACCGAAAACGGAGGTTAGAGGATCTCGTGGAGCCTGTTTGCGTCCTCCATCCACCTTTTAAGGCCCTCCCAGTCGGAGTTGTTTATCATCTCTCTGCATCTTTGCAGCTCCTCTTCGAAATGGTCCATCGCTTCAAGAAGATTTCCGCGGTTCTGTTTGAATATCTCCTCCCACATAACGGGTGAACTCTTCGCAAGACGGCTCATATCTTTGAATCCGCCGGCGGCAAGTATAAGTATGCTGTTTACATCCTCCTGGGCCATAACGGCATTTGCGAGGGCGTAACTGATGGCATGTGGCAGGTGGCTAATATATGCCGCATGGCGATCGTGCTCGTCGGCATCCATCGTCACCACTCTCATTCCGATCGCTTCAAAAAGCGTGTATGCCGTAATTTTCTGACGCTCTCCGCTCTCATCTATGTTGCACAGGACCACGATTTTGTCGCGGTATAGGTTTGCCACCGCGGCTTCCGGGCCGAACTTTTCGGTTCCTGTCATCGGGTGAGCCGCGACCACGTTCTTTCTGATGGATGAGGGGATCTTTTTTACTATTTTGGATTTGGTGCTTCCCAGATCTATGATCGTACACTTTTCGTCTACGCCTTCGAGCTCTTTAAGGGCGTTGATTATCCCTTCGACGGGGATCGCGAGGAGGATTACATCGCTCTTTTTGAGCTCTTCCCATGAGACAATCGCATCTACCAGATTGAGCTTTAGTGCGGTTTCACAGTGTTCGCGGTTGTGATCGTACCCTACGATCCTGCCGACCTCCGCTACACCCTTTAGGGCCAGCCCCATAGATCCACCCATGAGCCCTAGCCCCACTATTCCTACAGTCATGAATCGTCCTTTATGCCGTTTTGTAAAAGCATATCTATATTGTGAATCAGAAATTGTAACCTATGGTCAGTTTAATTGAGATTAACCGGTGCGGTTACGGAGGTGGCGATTATGCCGCATACGGGCTTGTAACGTCGGTTTAATTGAAAAAATGATAAGATTGAAACCTTTTTCAAAGAGACTATATTTTTGAACGGGGAATTGAATGAAACGTATTGTATCGGCTATCCTGCTGGCGGCCGTTTTGGCGGTTGCACAGGAGATAAAAGCGATCAAGTTTGACGGCCTTGTCCATCTTTCGCCGGAGATCGCAAAAGAGATAATCGAAATATCTCCGGGTGAGCCGATCGATATAGAGAAGGTTGACGAAGCTATAAAGAGGCTTTTCGCACAGGGTTACTTCGATGATATTTGGGTAACGGAAGAGAGGGGGGTGCTCACTTTCCACTTCAGAGAGAAGCCTGTTATTTCACAGATCGTATTCGTCGGTTACGGAGAGAGCAAAAAGGATGAGCTTCTCTCGCAGATAGGACTTAAAAAAGGGGATATTTACGACGAGAGAAAGATAGACAAAGCGGCCGAGAAGCTGCGTTCCATAATAGAGGCCGAAGGGTACTTCGACACCGCGATAGAGCCGGAAATAGAGACTCTGAAAAACGGTAGTGTCAAGGTGAGATTTCTTATCAACAAGGGTGAGAGCATTATAATAAAAAAGCTAAATCTTTGCGGGGCAGAGCATTTCGAAAAGGGCGATATAGAGAGTGTGCTCGCCAACAGGGAACGCGACTTTATGGGCTGGATGTGGGGCCTTAACGACGGAAAGGTCAAGATCGATCAGTTGAAGTATGAAGCACCGAGGATCAGGGACTTCTACATGCGTCACGGTTACCTCGACGCTAAGGTCGACTCACCGCTTCTAAGGGTAGATTTCAATCAGTACAGGGCTATTCTCGACTTCAAGATAAAAGAGGGTGCGATATACAGGGTAAAAGATGTCCGGATCGAGTTGGCAGAACCGGTAATAGACCCCAAAGAGCTGAAAGAGGATCTTCGTGTAGATCCGGGAGAGATATTCAACATCGACGATCTGCGCCGCGATATGCAGAAGCTGAGAGAGAAGATAGCGAACCTCGGTTATGCCTATGTGCGGGTCGTTCCAGATTTCGAAAAGGATGAAAAGAGCCATACGGCGGTCGTGAAATACAGAATATTTCCCGGCAAAAAGGTCCATATCCGAGATGTCGTAATCTCCGGCAACAACAGAACACTCGATCGTGTAATAAGGCGTGAAATTTTCCTCGCTCCGGGGGATACCTACAACCTTACCGATCTGAAAGATTCAAAATCGGCCCTGATGCGAACAGGCTATTTCGAAAAGGTGGTTATAGACGAGAGGCGTGTGAGCGAAAACGAGATGGATCTCGTCGTGAACGTCAAAGAGACCCAGACCGGCAACATAATGCTAGGCGGGGGATACGGAAGCTATGACGGTTTTATAGTCAACGCGTCGATAAACGACAGAAACATCTTCGGAAGCGGTATCTCCGTCGGAATCAGCCTTGACTTTTCCAGACACAGAAGCTATTTCAATTTCAACGTTACAAATCCGAGGATTTTCGACAGTGACTACAGTGTCGGATTCAACGCATACAACTCCCAGTACGAGTCATATGACTATACCGAAAAGAGAAAGGGAGGCTCCATAAACATAGGCCGCCAGATCGCCCGCTACTGGCATGCAGGTCTAAGTTACCAGTACTTCAGTACGCAGCTTACCGGGATGAACCCCGACTATCCGGATTATGACCTATACCATGACAAACCGTTCGATACCAGTGCGATTACCCCCTCTCTAAGGTTCAACAACACGGATGACTACTATCTGCCGCGCCACGGTATGATATTTGGGATAAGTGCCGAGTATGCCGGTATAGGCGGAAGCGCCAGGTTCAACAAAAACTATCTCAACTTCTCTGTTTTCAGGGGGCTAGAGGATGAGATAAATTACGACCTGATTCTCAGATACAAGGCGAGACTCGGCTTCATTCCGTGGAGTGAGAAACTGCCTGTAAACGAAAAGTTCTTTATGGGCGGCATACGTACCGTTCGCGGTTATCAGTCGGGCTCGATATCGGACAAAGATGCAAACGGATACCTACTTGGGGGAAAATATACCTTCTCAAACTCGCTCGAGGCCAGCATTCCGCTTGTCGACGCCGCGAAGATGAGGCTTGCCTTTTTCCTCGATTACGGAATGATAGGGGAGAATGCGTTTACAGACCAGACACGTGCCGGAACCGGTGTTACGCTCGAGTGGTTTTCGCCCATGGGACCTATAAGTCTGGTATTCGCGCGTCCGCTAATGAAAAAAGATGGAGATCAGACCTCAAATTTCGAATTTACTATGGGGACACAGTTCTAAAATCGTCTCGAAATCTTGGACTTCGAAGCTTCAGGGGGTTGTAGGGCCGCTCAGGCCCTGCCAAATTACGGGCTTAGCCCGCAATTTGCGTAACATCGGTGATAAATGAGAAGTGAATGGGTTCGGAGGGCTGCTTTGCAGTCTTCCATTATTATGAAATATCTTCGGTCAAACGGACTCTTAGCATTCACAACTCAACACTGAAATTGCACCGCGATGGGACCCGGTTTCTGCAGCTCTTTGATGCGCTCTTGCGCCAGATAGGTGTCGAACGGAGCATCGATATATAGAACTTCGTTGTCGTATCCTGCTTTGATGTGCCCATATGCTCTTGAAATATGGATGGTCTGTGCGAGAGAGACGATGTAGCTGAGCCAGGTGAGGGTGTCGTCGTCCGGAAGAAGTTTTTTGTAAGGCTTTGTGAAGCTGCTTTTGGGAAGACGCCGTTTGTTGAAACGGATTAGAGTGGCTATGAGGATCATATCTTCATGTGAGAAACCGTAGTCAAGATCGTTTAGAGCCATATAGGCGCTATGCTTATGGTAGCCGTAAAAATCGAGTCTCGTACCGATTTGGGAGAGTTTTGCGGCAGTCTGTAGGTGGTTCAGAAGATTTTCCGGCAGCCCGAACGGCTCCTGCAGGGCTTTGAATAGAGCCGTCGCGGTAGAAGCGATATTTGATGCGAGTCTGGGATCGGTGCAGAATCGATCCAGAAGGCCTCTTACGCTTGGATTGAAGTTTGCGGGAAAGAGATGGTTGCTGTTTCGCAGCAGATCGCTTAGAAAAACTCCCTCTCTGACACCCGCTCCGCTGGTGATCACCTCTTTTGCCGAAACCCTATCCAGCACTTTCATTAAAATAAGGGCTCCCGGTCGGATCGTATCGAGTCTATCCTTCTTTATGCCGTATTTTGTCAGCTTTAGTACCGAAGCCTCCACCACCTTTTTCAGAAACCTTCTCTCCCGCTCCAGGTCGTATCTGAAGGCGTGAATCTTATCGACGCTATAGTCGTTTCTCTGCATAATCGCTTTGGCGATCGCCCTGGCGGTTCCGCCTATTCCGACCGCGATCTCGCTTATGAAGTTTTCAGGAACGGTCTCGAGTATCTCCTCTATATAGGCTTCTGTCTCTTCAAGCGGTCTCTTTTTGTCGAAAAAGAGCTCTTTGAGACGTACGGTTCCCAGCTTCATGGAGTGTACGGCTACGACTCTTTTGTCCCTTATAAGTGCAAGATCGGTAGAGCCGCCTCCTATATCGATGCTTACGGCGTTCGTGACAGGGAGTAGGTTTGCAGCCGCCAGACCTCCAAGATAGGCCTCCCTCTCACCGTCGATCACTTTGATTTTCAGACCCAACTCTTTTTTTGCACGCATAATGAACTCTTTGCGGTTCGGAGCGTCTCGCACCGCAGATGTGGCTACACATAGAATTTTTCGTGCTTTGAGATTTTTTGCGATCGTAAGAAAGTTTGAGAGCGCGCGGCAGGCCCTATCCATCGCCGCAGGCTGAAGATTTCCCTCTTTTTCGTACGCGCCTTCGGATATCCTGACGCGGCTTCTGGTTTCGTTAAGAAGGTAGAAACCGTAACGGCTGGTGCGCTCGAACACCACCATCCTGGCCGAGTTGGAGCCGATGTCGATGACGGCGGTGCGTTTGGCCATCAATGCTCTTTCTGCAGATGTTCAAACTTGAACTTCAGCTCCTCGACGCTTTCGACATTGTCCGGATCGGGAACAATGCAGTCAACCGGGCAAACCGCCACGCATGCAGGCTCATCATAGTGTCCGACGCACTCGGTACACCGGTCGGGATCGATGACGTAGATCGGGTCTCCCTCCTCGATCGCACCGTTGGGACACTCGTCCCGGCATGCGTCGCATGCAATACACTCGTCGGTAATCATCAATGCCATAATCGTAACCTTGAAAAAGAAATTCTGAGATTTATAACCTATGTAGCCTTAGCCAATACTTAAAAACATCTGGCTCCAATCGGATGATTTTTGTTAAAGAAAAAATAATTGCCGTTTGGAGCGGCATAGATGTGACTTGATGCCGAAAAACGGACGATAAAGGAGGCTATCGCACGTTGGGAAGCTCACACTGGGGTGTCGTCGTGAAGATGAGCGTCGCGATGGTCCCGCTCTTTCCGTCGGTCCTGTTTTTCAATGAGATTCGTGCACCCATGGCATCGGCAGCCGACTTTGCCAGAAATAGTCCCAGCCCGGCTCCCGGAGCATTGCCTACCCTTTTGAATGGTGCAAAGAGGTCTATCGACTCGTCTATACCCGGGCCTTCGTCGATAACTTCGAGCTTTATTCTGTTTTCGTCAAGAAGCCTGGTTTTGAGAAGTATGGTTTTGCCTTCCGGTGTAAATTTGATCGCATTTTGAAGAAAGTTTTGTAAAATCTGGTTCAGCAGAGTTGTCTGAATCAGTCCTGTCAATGAGTCGGGTTCAAGATCAAGAACAAGTTCTCTCTTCTCCGATTTTGCCAGAAGGGTGAAGTCCTCCCCTTTTTCACGGATAAAATCGATTATATCTACCTGTTGGGGGAGTTCGAAGTGTGCCCCCTCGAGTCGTCCGATCTCGAGTATGGAGCCTATCATCTGGTTTAGCTCCAGTATCGTCTTGTTCGAAAGCTGGAGAGCCTCTATATACTTTTCCGGTTCGCGCCGTTTTATCAGTGTGACGTCATTTTTGAGCTTCATGACGTTTAGCGGAGTTTTCAACTCATGTGCGGCGCCGATAAAGAGCTCTTTTTGGTACTTCACGAATGTCTGTATCCTATTTATAAGGCGGTTTATGGATTCACCGAGGGGTACGAACTCTTCCGGTAGTTCTCTTATGTTTACGGTAGTAAGAAAATTCTCGTTTAGAGTCGAAAGTTTTTTGCTCAAACGTGTGATCGGAACCAGAAGCATCGCCGAGAGTCCGAACGCATATAGAACGATAAGTATGAGGCTTATGAGGTTTATGACGATTATTGAGCGCAGAATCTTTTTGAGCATCTTCGCCATGCCGGTTATATCTTTCGTCATGAGAAGATAGGTCTGCTCCTTGAAGTTGTATGGGTAGATCAGCTCAAGATAGAACCTTCCGTTCTCTTTGCGCTCGCGCCACTCGATAGAGCTGTAGAAACGGTGGGGTGCTCCAATCACTTCAGCGCTTATCTGAAGGGCGTTTTTCAGGTTTTTTGCATCTATTTTCTCGCCCTCTTTGTAATTCGGAAAGGTTCTTACTATATAGCGGGCCTGATTGACGAGCTCCTGTGACAGCTCATCGTAAAGCGACTGTTTTATGTATGTATAGAGCATAGTGGAAAATATGATAAGCAGTATCGAAGAGGCGATAATGAGCTGTGTAAGAAACTGATTTCGGATACTGCGATTTCCGCCCATCGATCACCTTTGGAGTGGAGAGTTCAGGAAGAGATTTCCAGATTTAGTGAAGCATTTACGGCTCAGGGCCGGCTATCTGCGCATAGAGCCCGAAACCGGCACTGAACCGGCCGGCTTTTTTGCGGAACCCTACTCTTCGCTCTTCTTTTGCGGATAGCAGAAGCGGTATCCGCGTCTGCGTACCGTCTCTATGGTCTGAATACCGAGAGGTTTATCCATCTTCTGTCTTATCTGGTTTATAGCAACTTCGATAACGTTCGGTGTTACCAGTTCCGGCTCTTCCCAGATAGCATCGAGCAGTTGCTCTTTCGAGACTATCTCTTCTCGGTGGCGCGCAAGGTGAGTGAGAACTTCGAAGGGTTTGCCCTTGAGCTCTATCTCTTTTCCGCGGTATACAACCTTCTCTTCTTGGGGGTTGATACTAAGGTCGTCTATCTCTATAACATTGCTTCCGCCGAATCTGAGGCGTGCCTTGATACGGGCGATAAGGACATCGAAGTCGAAAGGTTTTTTGATGTAGTCGTCCGCACCGGCCTCAAGCGCCTCTATTTCGCTCTCTTTGTCATCTCTGGCCGAGAGTATGATGACCGCCGTTTTCGGATTGTTCTGTTTAGCCTTCTGGATAAGTTCGAGCCCGTTACCGTCGGGCAGCATCCAGTCGGCAAGAATCAGATCGTAGTTTCTTATATCCAGATAGTAATCGCCGTCTTTGAAGTTTTCAGCCGAATCTGTCTGATAGTTGAATTCGTTCAGTCCTTCGGAGAGGGTCTTGTTGACGGTGGTTTCATCTTCTACAATCAGTATACGCATGGTATAAGGTCCTTGTGGTGTGAAATTTAAGCGGGATTATAGCATATTTTTAGCTAAATTTAAACTCTTTTTCAAAAATTTTTAAAGAAAGGAGCGGAAATCTGAGACGCAAACGCGACAATTCGGGAGAATGTCGGGTTTCGAGATCGCGATCTCGATCGTCTCTATTTGAGAGAACTTTTCTCTCATTTTACGAAAAAGTTCCTCGAGAGCATCCTCGATAAGGAGAAACTCTCCATCTTTGACGGTAGTTTCCAGGACCTCTGCGGCTTTAGCGTAGTCGATATACTCCCCATTCCTGTAGCTATATACTATTTCACAGTCGATTTCGATCGTCTGGGGAGTTGTCCGTTCGAAATCCAGAACTCCCAGAATCGCTTCGAATCTGAGAGTTCCGATCGAAATCTTCACGCTACCTTGGCCTCTTTGCCGGTTAGAAGGCGAGCAATATTCGGTATATGTTTGTAAACCACTATGATCGCTATGATCCAGATTGGGGCGTGCGAATGAATATTCGGTACGTCCGGGTAAATTATGTAGCTGGCTACGATGAATACGATCAGCGCTCCGAGCGACGCGAGCGAGGATATGCGCAGAGTTTTCCCGAGTATATACCATGCGGCCAACGCTATCGCCGCCACCATAGGCATCATGAAGGCCAGGACCCCGACGCCCGTGGCGACACCCTTGCCCCCTTCGAACATCAGGTAGGGACTGAAGCAGTGGCCGGCTACGGCAAGCACCGCGATGGCCCAGAGCGTGGCATCCGGCATGCCGGAGAGTTTGGCTGCAAGCAGTACCGCCACACCTTTGAGCGCATCGAGGATAACTGTGGCTACGGCAAGCTTTTTGGCAAGTTTAGGATTTTTCTCCTTGACGACCCTGAGGACATTTGTCGCTCCGATACTCCGACTGCCGCTCTCTTTGATATCGACTCCGGCGAAAATCTTGGCCAGAATGAGACCGAACGGTATTCCTCCGATCAAAAATGCCGCGAGATAAAATATGATGTTGGGATTAGTCAGAAAATCCATAGTGACCTTTTATGGTAAAATTGCGCAATTATAGAATAAAATCGGTTACAACACCATTAAGGATAGCTATTTGCAACAGCAGGAACTCAAAGAGAAGATTGCCGAACTAAGAGAGAGGCTGCCGGTTACAATAGTAGCCCACTACTATCAGCGTGACGAAGTGTTCGAACTGGCCGACATCACCGGCGACAGCCTGGAGCTTGCCCGGCGCTGCAAGGCGGACGAGCGTGAATGGGTTCTCTTTTGCGGCGTGGGATTCATGGGCCAGAGTGTCAAGGTCATCGCTCCCCACAAGAGGGTAGCGATGCCTAAGATCGCCTGCTGCGCCATGGCCAGGATGATAGACCGGCAGTGTTACGACGAATCGGTGGAGTTTTTACAAAAGCACGGCATCAAAGAGTCCGACGTGCTGCCTATTACCTATATAAATTCGAGTGCCGAGGTCAAAGCGAGTGTAGCGAAGATGGGCGGTATGGTCTGCACAAGCTCCAACGCCTACAAAATCATAGAGAAGGGGCTTGGAAGCGGTAAAAAAATTCTCTTCGTGCCGGATCGCTGCCTGGGGCAGAATATCGCCAATATGATGGGGCTTCGTTCATGCGTGATAGGAGACGGAAAAGATCCCAACGAAGCCGATATCATCTGCTACAACGGCTTCTGCTCCGTCCATCAGCTATTTACCGTCGACGATGTAAACTTCTACCGAAAGCGCTACCCCGGCATAAAGATCGCGGTTCACCCGGAGTGCGACCCGTCGGTAGTGGCCGTAAGCGACTTCTGCGGCTCTACCAGCCAGCTCATAAAATATGTAAACGAACTTCCCGAAGATCAGAAGGTTGCGGTAGGGACCGAATACAACCTCGTCCACAGGATGCGCGACAAAAACATTTATGTGCTCTCTTCGACCAAGCCGGAGTGCCCCACAATGAACGAGACGACGCTCGAAGATGTCTACAATACGCTTGTGGCAATAGAGAAAAACGAGGTGCCGACAGAGATATTCGTAGACGAGGATACGGCGAAGTGGGCAAATATCGCCCTCGAAAGAATGCTGGCGTTATGATAATAGAAGAGTTCGTAAAAGAGGTACTGCTCGAAGATATAGGCCGCGGCGACCTTTTCGGGCGCGTCGCGCCCAAAAGGGCAGCGACGGCGGAGGTGATCGCCAAGAGCGACGGTTTGGTTGCCGGCAAGCCCTACCTCGAGGCGCTCGCGCGCTTCTGCGGGTTGAACCTCTACTGGCTCAAAAAAGATGGTGAGAGGTTTGTCAGGGGCGATACGATCCTGAAAGTGGAGGGCGGTGCGGCCGATCTTCTGGCTGCGGAGCGTACGCTTTTGAATATGCTTCTTCACGCCAGTTCCATCGCCACGCAGGTGAGACCTTATGTCGAGGCTCTCGAGGGAACCCGGGTACTGCTTCTGGATACCAGAAAGACCCGTCCAATGCTGCGCAATTTCGAGAAGTATGCCGTACGCGTGGGAGGAGCCGTAAACCACCGGATGGGGCTTGACGATGCGCTTATGCTAAAAGATACCCATCTGAGTCTCATAGACGATCTCGACTCTTTTATCCGGCGTGCGAGGCGCAAAATACCTTTTACGACGAAGATCGAGATAGAGTGCGAGAGTGTAGAGGCCGCCGCGAAAGCGATGGATGTCGGGGCCGATATCGTGATGTGCGACAATATGCAGACAGATCATATAAAAGAGGTGGTCCTCTACAGAAACGACAACTATCCGGGGACTCTGGTAGAAGCGAGCGGAAACATCACTCTCGAAAACATAAGAGAGGTGGCCAAGACGGGTATAGACGCCATAAGCTCCGGGAGTATAATACATCAATCGAGGTGGATAGACCTCTCCATGAAGATCGTTACCTGACGATTTTGGCGATTCGATCGGGTCTATCCGTAAACAATGCGTACCCTCCCGTGATGGAGTAGAAGATGGCCGACGATCTCGAAAAGACAGAAGAACCCACTCCCAAAAAGATAGAAGACGCGAAAAAAGAGGGAAACGTTCCAAGAAGCATGGATACTTCCGGCTTCATAACCCTTCTTGTTGCGGTTATTACGGTAACGGCGCTCTTTTCGTGGATTATGGATCGTCTCGAGTCGCTCTATCGCTACTATACACACTTTTTCGGCGTCGAGCTCACTCCTACACTGATGGTAGAGATAGCGACCTACACTATAGTGCAGGTCGCCATAATCGTTCTTCCTCTCGCTTTGCCGGTGGCTATCGCGGGAATGCTTGCGGCGTGGGTTCAGTTCGGATTTCTCTTCACGACCAAACCGCTGGTCCCCGATCTTACCAAAATAGACCCGATAAAGGGTGCCAAGAACCTCTTTTCACTGAAGAAGCTGGTGGAAGGTGCGAAGATAACGATGAAGGTGGCTGCGGTATTCGTCGTGGCCTTTTCGGTATTTTTGGGCTTCATAGAGGAGCTGGTATCGGTATCCCGCGCGCAGATACTCCAGCAGACGGCATGGCTCGGCGAGAGGGCACTGATACTGGCGGCCGTGATGCTCGTGCTGCTTCTTGTGCTTGCGCTCGTAGATCTACTTTTTGTGCGTTACAACTACTTCAAGGGTCTTAGGATGTCCAAGCAGGAGATCAAGGACGAGATCAAGCAGATGGAGGGGAATCCGGAGATAAAGGCCAAAATACGCCAAATTCAGATGGAGATGGCCAGAAAAAGGATGCTGGCGGAAGTTCCCAATGCCGATGTAGTCATAACCAACCCGACGCACTATGCGGTCGCTCTAAAATATGACGAGTCTAAGTCTAACGCTCCGAAAGTGGTGGCGAAAGGGGCCGATCTGATCGCCTTGAAGATTCGCGAAATCGCAAGAGAGAGCGGGGTACAGATAGTAGAGAACCCGCCGCTTGCAAGGGAGCTCTACAAGCATGTCGAGATCGATATGGAGGTTCCGGAACGGTTCTATCATGCGGTTGCCGAGGTATTGGCCTTTGTTTACAAAAGCAAAAGGGCTCTTTGACCTTTTTTTGGATAAAATCTCCTCCATGATAGAAAAAGCACTATATTCAGAGGCGAAAGAGCGCATCGAGAGAAGTCGCCATATAACGGTTGTAGGTCATCTGAACCCGGATGCCGACGCACTTGGAACCGGACTGGGACTGTGGCGGGTACTTAAAACACTCTCAAAGCGTGTAGATGTGGTTTTCAGAAGCACTCCCCTGCCTCAAAACCTCTCGTTTCTGCCCGGTTTCGAAAAGATACGCACAGATCTCAACCCCAAAAGCGATCTGCTCGTGAGCGTGGATTGCGGCAGTTTCGACAGGCTCGGTATAAGCAAGCCTCCGAACGCGTTTTTGATAAACATCGACCACCACCGCAGTAATACGCGATATGGAGACATCAATATAGTGGAGCCGGAGTTCGCCAGCGCCTCGGAAGTCGCTTTCAGGCTGGTAAAAGAGGCCGAGTGGCCGGTTCCCGAAGAGTCTGCCGTAAACTTCTACGCCGCACTTCTGAGCGATACCGGCTTTTTCGGGTACGAGGGAGTCAACGGCCGAGTTTTCGATTTTGCAAAGGAGCTTTTGGCCCTCGGTGCGGATGCCGAGTGGACCGCGCGGATGCTCAGGGAGAATCAGCCTCTGAGCAAGCTTCGTCTGCTGCCGAAAGTCTTGCAGACGCTAAGGCTCTATCTGCAGGGTAGAGCGGCGGGGCTCGATGTAACGATGCAGATGTTGAAAGAGTCGGGAGCGACGGTGAACGAAACCGACGATATGGTCAACTACGCCCGCTCGCTTGCGACCGTCGAGGTCGGTTTTCTGATTAGAGAGGAGAGTGACGGCTCTCTGAAAGTTTCGCTTCGCTCGAAGAGCCGAGCGGATGTGAGCAGAATCGCTGTAAGATTCGGCGGCGGAGGGCATATCAGGGCGGCAGGTTTCAGTGTGAGAGATATGGAACGGAGCGTGCTGAAAGAGAGGGTGCTTAAGATGATCGAAGAGGAGTTGGAGTGAGAAGAAAGAGGAGCAGTGTAGGCGTGACTATTCTTGTCGCGCTTTTTTTGGCCGTTATAGGCGGGGCGATATATCTGGCGAATTCGCCGATGTTCGAGCGTAATGCGCCGAGGATAGAGGTGCCGGACGCGATCTATTGGAATCTCAAGGAGCCCATAAGAGTCAAGCTCGAAGACGATAGCGGTATACGAAGCTATAGAGTCGTTTTAAATGACGGCACCTCCGACTTTACGGTTTTGCAGGAGCAGTCGGAAGTGCCGCAGAAAGAGGTTGAGATCGCTGTGCAGCTTCCTCGTGCCGGATGGAACAGAAGAGCCGTAGACGCCACCATGCTAATAGAGGTAACGGATGCGAGCAGTTGGAATCTGTTTAAAGGCAACAGTGCGCAAAAGAGCGTAAAGATAAAGATAGACGCGGTACGGCCCAGCGCCTTTGTACTCTCGAACTCGTACAAGATAACCCAGGGAGGAAGCGCCCTGGTGATATTCAGCGCGAAGGACGAGCATCTTGCGGCTGTTTCGATCCATACCTCCTTCGGCAAAATCTTCAAGGCGGAACCCTTCTATAAACCCGGCTACTATGCCGCGTTGATAGCCTGGCCCGTGCCCCAGAAGAGTTTCAGGGCGTGGGTAGAGGCGGTGGATCTTGCCGGAAACGTGACGAAAGCGCATATCCCGCTCTATATAGAGAGGTATCGCTACCGCCGCTCAAACATCACGCTTAAAGATCGCTTTTTGAACGGCAAGGTCTCCGACCTCGCATTTCAGTTCGACGAGACGGCAAACGTAAGCGATCCGCTGGAGAGGTTCAGGATCATCAACGAAGATATCAGAAGAAAGAACGAGGAGCTCATTCACACTCTCGGCTCGAAGGTCTCCGACCGGTTGATAAGAAGATGGAGTGTGAAACCCTTCTCTCCGCTGAAAAACGCGAAAAAGGTGGCCAGTTTCGGCGACCATCGCTATTACTACTATAGAGGGAAGCGCGTAAGCGAATCGTACCATCTGGGTATAGACTTGGCAAGCGTTAAGATGGCGCAGGTAATCGCCTCGAACCCGGGGCGCGTAGTATACTCCGGATACAACGGAATATACGGAAACATGCCTATGATAGACCATGGACTCGGCCTCTATACCATCTACGGCCACTGCTCTTCGGTTGATGTAAAGGAGGGTGACGACGTTTCGAGAGGAGAGGCGATAGCAAAGACCGGAAAGACGGGGCTGGCTCTCGGCGACCATCTCCATTTCGGTATCGTTGTCCAGGGGGTGGAGGTGCGCCCCGTCGAGTGGATGGATCCTCACTGGATAAAGGACAACATCACCGCCGTGTTCGACTCGGCAAGGAAGATGATAGATCGCCGCAGCGAGTGACGTGCCGTTTCGAGGCGAAACTTTTTGGGGCCGAACCGGCTCCCGTTGAAGCGGTTTCATCTCTATTTGGGCAGAAAAAAACGTAAGCGGTACCGTTTTATGGTATAATGGAGCGCAAGCTATTGAAAAAAGAGTTTTTATAAAAAGCGGGTGATCGACGCCGCATACCTTCCCTGGGGCCGGCGGGGAGAGGATGGAGGTTTATAACTTATGATAAAACAGAGAACAGTCGCCAGAGCGGTAGAGAGTGTGGGCATAGGCCTGCACAAGGGAAAACCGGTGCGTCTGCGCCTGGAGCCCCTGGGACCGGGAAGCGGGATACTCTTTTACCGAAAAGACAGCGGTGTTACCGTTCCCCTCTCCCCCGAGTATGTCGTAGATACCCAGATGGCTACGGTAATAGGAAAAGATGGGTCCAACGTCTCCACCATAGAGCATTTTCTCGCCGCGGTATATGCGTATGGAATAGACAACCTTCGTGTGGTGCTCGACGATGCCGAGATGCCCATTATGGACGGAAGCGCCGCAAGTTTCTGCATGATGCTGGATGAAGCCGGTATAGAGGAGCAGCCGGCCGGAAAAGAGATAATCCGCATAAAGAGAGAGGTTACGGTCAGATCGGGAGAGAAGTATGTCTCTTTGAAGCCGTCGGAGACGCCCCTTTTCGACTTCACTATCAAGTTCGACCATCCCGTGATAGCACGACAGCACAGGCGCTTCGTGTTTTCGAAGCAGGGGTTTGTACGGGAGATTTCGAGAGCCCGTACGTTCGGCTTTTTGCGGGAGGTGCAGTATCTTCGAAGCAAAAACCTTGCGTTGGGCGGAAGCCTAGAAAACGCTATCGTTTTGGACGATACGAAGGTGCTGAATCCGGAAGGTCTACGTTTCGAAGATGAGTTTGTAAGACACAAGATTCTTGATGCGATGGGCGATATGAAGCTACTCGGCAGACCGATTCTGGGAGCATATGAAGCTTTTGCGGGAAGCCACGGCCTGAATCATGAGCTGACGATGGCCCTACTGGCGAACCCGGATGCCTATGAGATCGTTACACTGCAGGTACAAGAGAGCACGGAGTTTGCAAGAAGTTTTGCATAGTCGTAGCGACAGAGCTCCGGTAGAGCTGCTTCTTATAGCGGTCACTTCGCCTATATTGGCGGCTATATATAAAGACGGAGAGTGCATAGAGAGCTATCGAAGAGAAGGTAAGTGTTCGGAAGTGTTGCCGCCCTTGTTGCACGATATTCTCTACAATTACAGAGTCGAAGCCGTCTACTACGCCAACGGCCCCGGAAGTTTCATGGCTATCAAAATCGCATACGTTATGGCGAAGACGGTATCGAGCGCGCTCGACATTCCGCTTTACGCTACGGATGCCTTCGCATTCAACGGAGGCAGGCCCATAAAGGCGATAGGCAGGAGCTGTTTTGTGAAAAAGGAGGGTTCGATCCGAATAGAACCGGACTGCTCCGAAGAGGCCGCCCCTTTTTACGCTCCCAAACGACTCGACAGATCTATCTTTTGCGAGCGGAGCGAGCCGCTCTATGTCCTCCCCGCAGTCTGAAAAGCCCGTTTAGCAAGCCCCTTATAGTTAACTTTCCGATGTTTCCCGACCGGGCCGGAAATTCGGCATGGGTGAGCGGCCCTACAACCCCCTGAAGCTTCGAAATCTCAGATTTCGAGACGGTTTTACGCTTTTTGCGTAAACCATTCATGTTACGCAAATTCCGGGCCGAGCCCGCAATTCGGCAGGGCCTGTGCGGCCCTACAACCCCCTAAAGCTTCGAAATCCAAGATTTCGAGACGGTTTTACGCTTTTTGCGTAAGCCATTCATGTTACGCAAATTCCGGGCAAAGCCCGTAATTCGGCAGGGCCTGACCGGCCCTACAACCCCCTGAAGCTTCGAAATCTCAGATTTCGAGATGATTTTACGCTTTTTGCGTAAAATCAGTTAACTTGTAATAAAATTTCGCCAACCAAATGAAGGAGAGGTGTGTGATCATCAGTGTACCTGCAACAAGTGCAAATCTGGGACCGGGTTTCGATACGCTGGGTCTCTCTCTCTCCCTTCGCAACAGAGTGCATATTCAGCCCTCAAGATTTTTCAGTGTATCCATCAAGGGCGAAGGGGCGTCGAATCCGCGCCTCAAAGGCAACAATCTCTTCATAAACATATTCAACGACCACTACAGGCATCTAACCGGCAAGAAGGGGGTTTTCCGCTTCAAGTTCTACAACCAGATTCCGCTCTCGAGGGGCCTCGGAAGCTCGTCTGCCGTAATAGTGAGCGCTATTGCTTCGGCCTACAGCGCTGCCGGTGTAAATATCTCCAAAAGGAAACTGCTGAACCTTGCACTCTACTATGAGCATCACCCCGACAACATTACGCCGGCCGTGATGGGCGGTTTCAATGTGGCGGTGGTTGAAAACAGAAAAGTCTATAGCCAGAAGAAGAGGATTCCCGGCTACCTAAAGGCGGTCGTCGTCATACCCGACAAACCTATATCTACGGCCCGTTCAAGAACCGTCTTGCCGAAAAGCTACCGCAAAGAGGACGCCGTATACAACCTTTCGCACTCCTCGCTGCTTACGGCATGCTTTTTCAACGAATCGTGGGAGATGCTCAGAATCGCGGCAAGAGACAGGTTTCACCAGACCGCACGTATGAAGAATCTTCCGGAACTCTTCGATGTTCAGAAGCTCGCCATCGAGAACAATGCGCTGATGAGCACCCTTTCCGGAAGCGGATCGACCTTCTTCAACATGACCTACAAGGACGACGCCCAGCCCCTTCTGCAGAGATACAGAGAGCGTTTCCCCAGTTTCAGAAGTGCGATTTACGATTTCGACAACGACGGGGTTATCTTTCGGGATTAGAGATCTTTGAAACGGCCCGCAAGACGGGTTGTGCGAAGCGGCTTATTTTGGTATAATTGCACGATTATGTCCGATCCGGTTAGAATGTGCATTCATTGCCGCGGCCGCTACTTGCAGGCCAAGCTTATACGGCTACAGTGTCAAAACAATCAGATACAACCATTTCAGGGGTACGGAAGAAGTTTCTATCTTTGCCATACCTGTATCGACGACAGGAAGCTTGGAAAGCGGTTGGCGAAACTGTGCAACAATCGAACCTACTTAACGGAAACATTGGGCGAACTACTAAAGGAGATGACAGCGAATGGATAAAGTACGCATCCATGAAATAGCGAAAGAGTTGGGAATAAAAAGCAAAGAGGTTGTGGAGATGGCCAAGGAGATGGGTCTTGACGTCAAAGCACCTTCTAGCAGCGTTACCCCGGAAGATGCACAGAACCTTATGAATTTTGTGATGACCGGGACGCTTCCCGCTTCAGCCAAAACAGTGAAATCTCCTGAGCCCGCAAAAAAGGTTGAGAAAGAGGAGCCGAAAAAGGAGGCGGAGGCAAAAAAAGAGGAGCCTTCCGCAAAGAAGGGTGAAGAGAGTGTGGAAGAGAAGCCTAAGGAAAAAAAAGAGGTCGAAAAAACTTCCCGCAAACCCGAAGAGACGAAAGAGAGTGTAGAGACGGCACCGAAAGTTGCGGAGGAGCCGAAGATAGAAGTCGCGGAAGCCAAAGAGAGCATTGCCGAAGCTTCCGTAAAGCGCCGCCGCGGTATCTTCATAGTAAAGAAGAAGCGCCCGCAGGTTGTAGAGCCGACTGAAAAGAGCATCTCGATAAAGAAGAGCGAGATAGCGCTTGAAAATCGCATCATAGCCGCCGCAGATGAGTCTCTGGCCTCTAAAAAGAGCAGGAAAAAGGCCAAAAAGCCGGCTCCGGCCCCTGGCGCTAAAGAGAGCGGAATAAAACTGAATCTTTTGGAAGACAGGGATATCGGCAGTTCCAATACGATCCCTGTAGACTACTCTACCGAAGAGGTGGTTCTTCCCGACTTCAGTGAGGAGATCAACAGGATGGAGGAGCCAAAATCTCCAGTAACGCTCAAGCCGGAGCAGCCGCGCCAGAAGCAGCCGGTAGGTCGTAGAGGTCCACAAAAAAGGGGCAGCCGCAGTGTCAGCCGCACCGCTCCGAAGAAGCGTCATAAGCGGGCGGAAAAAGGGGGAGCCGTCTTGTCTGTAGTAACGATTCCGGAAGAGGTGAGAGTGTATGAGTTCGCGGAGAAGGTCGGCAGGACAACCGGAGAGGTTATAAAAGTTCTGTTCACCCTCGGCAAAATGGTGACCAAAAACGATTTCCTCGAAAAGGATGAGATCGAGATACTTGCAGAGGAGTTCGGTGTCGAGGTTAAGACGATGAACCCCCTCGACGAGTTGGACTATGTAAGCGCCTACGATGCGATAGAGGACGAGTATCTTGAAGAGAGACCGCCTGTGATCACGATTATGGGCCACGTCGACCACGGGAAAACTTCACTTCTCGACAAGATCAGGGAGACCAAGGTGGCCGAAAGGGAGGCCGGCGGCATTACCCAGCATGTAGGCGCATATCAGGTCGAAAAGGACGGAAAGAGGATAACTTTCATAGATACTCCCGGCCACGAAGCCTTTACCGAAATGAGGGCGCGCGGTGCCCAGGCGACAGATATCGTGGTTATCGTGGTTGCCGCTGATGACGGAGTCAAACCTCAGACGATAGAGGCGCTAAACCACGCAAAAGCGGCTGAAGTGCCGATGATTATAGCGATAAACAAGATCGACAAGCCGGATGCAAACCCCGACATGGTAAAGTCGCAGCTTGCGGAGCTGGGCTATATGCCGGTAGAGTGGGGCGGTGAGTACGAGTTTGTAGAAGTATCCGCAAAGACCGGTACGGGGATTCCCGACCTGCTCGAAACCATCTTGCTGCAGGCCGAAATTATGGAGTTGAAGGCCAACCCCAAACGCCGGGCAAAGGCCATAGTTATCGAAAGCTCTCTCGAAAAGGGGCGCGGGCCGGTCGCTACGGTGATTGTAAAAAACGGCACGCTGCATGTGGGAGACCATGTAATATGCGGCAGGACATTCGGAAGGGTGCGGACCATTCTGAACGATCTGGGTAGACAGGTCAAAGAGCTCGGTCCGAGCGATCCCGGCGTGGTTGTGGGGCTTCACGAAGTTCCGAGTGCGGGAGAGATTCTGATAGCGATGGAGAGCGACAAAGAGGTTCGCGAACTGGCGCAAAAGAGGGCGGAGTATCTGAGACAAAAAGAGCTCTCAAAAAGCACCAAAGTTACGCTTGATGAGCTTAGCAGCCTGATTGCCGAAGGGCAGATAAAGTCTCTGCCGGTAATCATCAAAGCCGATGTTCAGGGCTCTTTGGAGGCGATCAAGGGAAGTCTGGAGAAACTCAAGAACGAAGAGGTGAAGATAGAGGTCATACACTCCGGTGTAGGAGGCATAACCGAAAGTGACGTGGCCCTTGCGAATGCCGACCAGAATGCGGTGATACTCGGATTCAACGTCAGGCCCGACGCCAAAATAAAAGAGAAGGCGAAGCAGCTTGGTGTCGAGATAAAGACCTACTCCATAATCTACGACCTCATTGATGATGTAAAAGCGCTTCTTAGCGGTATGATGAGCCCGATTGTCAGCGAAGAGGGAATAGGACAGGCTGAGGTTCGCGAAACATTCAGTGTCGCCAAAGTCGGAACGATTGCGGGATGTATCGTTACCGAAGGGGTTGTAAAGAGAAACGCGAAAGCACGTCTTATCCGAGACGGTGTAGTCATATACGATACCCGAATAAGCTCTCTGAAGCGCTTCAAAGATGATGCAAAAGAGGTTAGAAAAGGGTATGAGTGCGGCCTTATGCTCGAAAACTTCAACGATATCAAGATAGGCGACGTGATAGAGGCCTACGAAGAGAGAGAGGAGAAAGCTACTCTATGACCGCTGAAGAGATCAAGCGCCACAGAACAGAGTCGGTATTGCGCGAGTTGATCCCCGAGGCGCTTTCACAGCTCGGGGATGAGCGACTGCGCGGACTCACCGTGACGGAGGTGGTTTGCAGCAGGGGACGAAGCGATGCAGATGTATATCTTGATCCGACGGGCCACGAAGTGGATGAACAGAAGCAGATTCTCAAACAGCTCAAGAAGGTCGTAAGGGGCCTGGAGGCATACTGCCTCAAGGCCGAGGGGTGGTTCAAGTCGCCGAAATTCCACTTTAAGTTCGACAAAGAGCTGGAGCGTGCAAAGCGGCTCGACGAACTCTTTTCGATAATCGAAAAGGAGATCAGATGAGCGTCGAAGAGGAGGTAAAAAAGGTCGTAGAGTCTCATGGGGCGAAACTTTACGACACCGAAGTGGTCAACGAGGACGGCAGGACCATCCACAGAGTATATATCCTCAAAGATGGCGGTGTCGACCTAGAACTATGCGCCGATATAAGCCGCGACCTTTCTCCGATGCTCGACGTCTACCCCCCGGTAAGCGGCCAGTACTACCTGGAGGTAAGCTCTCCCGGAGTTGAGCGTACACTGAAAAAGCCGGAACACTTCATAAACTCTGTAGGTAGCGATGTCAGGCTGAAACTGAGCAGCGGGGATGTCGTAAAGGGCAAGTTGCTCGGCTTCGAAGATGGAAAAGTCGTTCTTGAAACTTCGGCCGGCGAAGAGGAGTTTCCTCTATCAGAGATAAGAAAAGCCCGCACCTACTTTGAATGGTAGAGATCGGCGATTCTCTCTATATGCGGTTGGCGCTCGAAGAGGCGTGGAAGTACCAGCTGCTCACCTATCCAAACCCGGCCGTCGGCGCCGCCGTCGTTGACGCATCGGGAGCTCTTTTGGGTCTAAATGCGCACAAAGAGGCCGGTTCGGCCCATGCCGAAGTACTCGCTATCAGGGATGCCTACGCCGGACTGACGTCGGATACCTCTCTGAATGAGACGGAAGATTCTGCATATTTACACAGGGAACTTCTGAAAAAAGCCAAAAATCTATTTAACGGCTCTACTCTCTATGTAACTCTCGAACCGTGCTCCCATGAAGGAAAGACACCGGCATGCAGCCGGCTTATAGCCGAACTGGGCTTCAAGCGAGTGGTGATCGGCGCGCTCGACCCCAATGCTACGGCTTCCGGAGGTGCGAAGATGCTTCAAAAGGCCGGTATCGAAGTGGTTGTGGGGGTACTGAAGCAGCGGTGTGAGGAGCTTATAGAGCCTTTCAGGAAGTGGATGGGCGGAAGGTTTCTATTTTTCAAACTGGCGCAGACGCTCAACGGTGTCATAGACGGCGGCACCATAAGTTCCGAAGCGTCGCGAAGGTGGGTTCACGCCGTAAGGGGCAAGATAGACACCCTTCTTATCGGCGGCGGTACCGTTAGGGCGGATCGCCCCCTGCTCGACGGCAGACTGGCCGGTGTCAAGGCTCCTGACGTGGCTATTTTAACAGAAAAACCTGATACGATAGAGAGAGATATTCCGCTGTTCGGCGTAGAGGATCGGAGCGTAGAGTTTGTGGACTACAGAGGTGTTTCGGATCTGAAAGGGCTTGTTATGGCGGAGGGCGGAAGCGGAATGTTCGAAGCTCTGAAAAACGAGATCGACTGGATGGTTCTTTTTGTAGCCCCCTTCGTGAAAGCGGGGATGGGTTATAATGGCGCACTGAGTTTCGAACTGCTGCACCAAAGCAGACGCGGTGGGGACGCTATATTATGGTTAAGGGCGAAAAATGGAAGATAAGGGTTTGAAGCAGGAGAAGATTGTCTCGATGTTCGACGAGATCGCATCGACTTATGATGTGACAAACCGCGTTTTGAGCATGGGAATCGACAAGTCGTGGCGCAAAAAGGGGTGCGACAAGACTTTCGAACTGCTTGAGAGGAGCGAAGATCTCACCGTACTCGACGTCGCATGCGGCACGGGAGATATGCTGCAGTGGTGGAGAGACAGAGGCGAGGCGGCGGGTGCCGAGATTAAACGGTTTATCGGGGTGGACCCTTCCGAAGGGATGCTCAAAGTCGCCAGAGAGAAGGTCGACTATGCCGAATTTATCGTAGCGAAAGCGCAGCAGATGCCGATAGACGAGAATAGCGCCGATATACTATCCATCAGTTACGGCATACGAAACGTCGTCGACCGGCAGGAGGCGATAAACGAGTTCTACCGAGTCCTCAAACCGGG
>WGAW01000086.1 GCA_015494675.1 Hydrogenimonas sp.
GCTCTATACATATCCGTAATAGATACGGCCGGTGAAGAGAAGGTCCGTTTCCGCATAGAGTCCGCCTATCCGATAAAGTGGAGCGGCCCGGAGCTCAAAGGGACCGGCTCCGATGTGGCCATAGAGACACTCGAACTCGTTCATGAAGGGATGGTGATCGTATGAACCGGACCAAAGCGAAGTTTTTAGTTCTTGACGGCGAGAAAAAGGGGACGGAGGTCTATCTGCAGTTCAACCCCTCCTCGTACAGCTTCGAAGAGAGTAACGAGTTCAGCGAAAAGAGGCTGATGGGTCTAAAGGGTGTCATAAACCAGTTCACCGGCTCAAAGACGGCCGATTTGTCGCTCGAACTCCTTTTCGACTCCACATCCGAAGGGGGCGATGTACGCGATCTTATAGAACCGCTGGAGAAGATTGCGGCCATAGACCGTGAACTTCATGCACCGCCGCCGTGCCGTTTCATCTGGGGCAGCTTCAGCTACGACGGAATAATCACCGGTATCAAAAGAGAGTTTACATACTTCTACCGCGACGGTATTCCCGGGCGTGTGAAGCTGGGTGTGACGCTCAAGCCCTACAAGCCGGTGGAAGAGATGGCGGCCCAGCTCGATCTGCACTCTTCGGATATCACGAAAGAGAGAGTATTCAAAGAGGGGGACTCACTCTTTCTGCTGGCTTACAGGGAGTATGGAGATCCCCGGGAGTGGAGAAGAGTCGCAGAAGCCAACGGCATAGACGACCCTCTGAGAATCGAAGCGGGTACCAAACTGCTGCTTCCGCCGAAGGAAAAAGATGAGTGATCTGGCCAAAAAGTATAAAAACTATCTTGCACCGGAAGCGATCGTATGGGTAAACGGCAGGAAGCTTTCAAAGGATGCACTCTCTTTTTCCAATCTGAAGGTGGACATGGTGATAGACGGGGCCGACACCTTCTCTTTCACTCTCTCAGATGCGTTCGACATGCAGGAGATGAAGCCGAAAAAGGCTTCGGAGTTCAGTTTCGGGGATATCGTCGAGATACATATCGGGTATGCCGACAACCGCGAAAGCAGAGAGTCGCTCCCCATACTTTTCAAAGGGGTGGTCACCTCGATAGGGTGGAACTTTTCGCAAAACGGCTACCTGGAGATAACCGTAGAGGGCAAAGACTTCTCGTTTCTTATGATGAAGCACAAATTCCGTCGCAAAGAGGGCGACGAGGCGTCATGGAACGACAGGAGCGATCCGGATGTGGTCCGTGAGGTTTTCGAAAGTACCTATAAAAGGGTATTTAGCGCAAAGAATGTAGTGATCGACAGCAAAGGGAGCCCCGTAAGAAAGCAGATACGCCACAAGGAGGAGAGCGACTACGCCTTTTTCGCCTCCCTTGCACAGCGTAACGGCTATGAATTTTTCGTGCAGAAAGATCATTTCTATTTCAGAAAACCGCCGAAAAAATCGAAAGGGGAGATATCGCTGAAGTACGGTGTGAATATTCTATCTTTCAATCCGGAGTTCAGCGTAGACAAGCAGGTTTCGAAAGTGAGAGTCGTAGGCCTGGAGTTCGGCCCGGACAAGAAAAAGATCACTGCCGAAGCACCGGAGGGAAAGAGCGATACCGCCGATGCTTCCACATCGGCTCTCAAAGAGCTTCTGAAAGATCTCAACAACATCGAGTATGAGATAAAAGCGCCTGTAGAGAGTGTCGAAGCGGCGAAAAAGTTGGCAGAGTCCAAATACAAGGAGCTCTCTTCTGGTCTTATGAGAGCGCAGCTTACTGCCATAGGCATACCGGAACTGAAACCCGGAATATATGTAAATGTCGAGGGTCTGGGCAGCCGTTTCAGCAAACCCTACTACATAGCCAAAGCGGTACACACTTTCGGCAGCAGCGGTTATGAGACCTCCCTGGAGCTTCGCAACGACAGTTTCAAACTTACAAAAGGGGGCAGAGGATGAGCGGATTCGACGCGTCGGCCGGGCAGAGGCGCACCCACTCTTCGTTCGCTACGGCCATAGTGACGGACAACAGCGACCCCGACGGGCTCGGAAGGGTGAAAATCCAGTATGCGTGGAGCGGCGATTCGGGTGATTCGTACTGGGCCCGTGTCGTCACTTTCATGGCCGGCAACGGCTTTGGAGGGGTATTTCTGCCGGAAGTCGGGGATGAGGTTCTAGTCGCCTTCATAGACGGCGATATCGAGAGGCCGGTCGTTGTCGGGTCGCTCTGGAATCAGCAGGATGTTCCGCCATACGGCAATTCTGACGGCAAGAACGATATACGCTCC
>WGAW01000087.1 GCA_015494675.1 Hydrogenimonas sp.
AACCGCCGTCCGGGCCACTTCGACGGCGTCGTGCGGGTTGTTATGAAGCTCTTCGGCCTTGTGGGCCCCAAAAGGGCCTACTTCGGCAAAAAGGATGCGCAGCAGCTGGTCATACTTCAGAAAATGGTTAACGATCTCTTCTTGCCGGTAGAGATCGTACCTGTGGATACTGTGCGTGAAGAGGACGGCCTCGCCCTAAGCAGCAGAAACGTATACCTGACTCCCGAAGAGCGCAAAAGGGCCCTGTCGATTTCACGATCACTAAAGAGTGCTTCGCGCCTCATAATGGCCGGTGAGTACGATTGCGCAAAGATCACGGAGCATATGCTCGGGATCATGAGAGATATAGATGTGGAGTATGTAAGAGTCGTAGACCGCTCCTTCAGACCGCTCGAGAGAGTAGAGATTCAAAACAGCATCATACTCGTGGCCGCGCGGGTGGGAAAGACGAGACTCATAGACAATCTATGGATTTGAGAGGGCGGGGTCCGGTTTCAGCTCCCCCTGTTCTATCAAAAGGTCAACTATCTGTTTGAAGACCGGCACGGCTGACATGGATGCGAAGTAGTGGTACCTCTTCTTAGGCTCCCTTATCAGTACCCCGATCGTAAAGCGTCGCTTTTTGTCGTTCGCGAAGCCGATAAAGGAGCTGTTGTAAAGTTTCGCGTATCCGCCCTTTTTCCCCGCTATATGGGCCGTACCAGTTTTTCCTCCCACTCTCAAGCCCGGGGTGTAGGCTTTTGTGCCTGTACCTTTTTTGACGACCTTTTCGAGGATATTCATCATCTTCGCCGCGGTTGCCGGCGGGATAACCTGCCGCGGTTCGCCGTTTTGCTCCACCGGATAGCTTCGACCTGTGGGATCCACGATCTCCGATACGATTTTGGGTTCGATCAGCTTTCCCCTGTTGTTGAATACGTTGTACGCTCTTACCAGCTGCATAAGGGTGGCGCGCATTCCGTAGCCGTAGGCTACCGTAGCCTTGTATATCTCGCTGCGCATCTGCGTAACGTGCGGCATGACTCCCGTATGCTCGTACGGAAGATCGATACCGCTCTTTTGCAAAAAGCCGAAATCTCTGAACCCTTCGGTAAAATCGACCGCGTCGAGGCGCTGTGCAAGCTGCGCTATTCCGATATTGGAAGAGTAGACTATGACGTTTTCGGCGCTCATCCACTCCTCTTTGTGCTCGTCGGTTATGATTTTGCGTCCGAGCCTGTAGCGTCCGCCGTACGTTCTGACTATGTCGAACGGATTTACCTTCTTCTCCTTCAGCAGTAGGGCGAAAGTTATCGGTTTCATGACCGATCCGGGTTCGTATGTGTACTCTACGGCCGATACGTTAAGAGAGTCGTAGTCTCTTCTTCTGATGTTGGATGGGTCGTATCGGTTGGATGTGGCGAGAGAGAGGATCCTGCCGCTTTGGGCATCCATTATGCAGGCGAGCGCCTCTTTCGCTTTCAGTTCGCTCTTGGCCCTGTCCAAAACGGCCTCCACCGCCTTCTGCAGGCTTATGGAGATGTTCAGTTTGAGCGTCATGCCGTCTATGGCAGGTTTTACGAAGCTGTCGCCGTCGAGTATTATCGTGTTTCCTATATCACGTTCGCCCCGCACTATGCCGTTTTGTATGGGAAGCAGCTCCTTCTGGTAGTACTTCTCCAGTCCCTTCACTCCAACCGGGCGGGTGAAACCCTCATCCTCTCTCTTTCTGATGAATCCGAGTACCGGCGTCAGAATATCCTTGTATGAGAAGATTCTCGACTCCCCGCTCTCGGTTAGGCTCAACCCGTACTTTATTATCCGTCCGTTTCGATCTTTATAGGGTATGAAAACCTTCAGAAGGCGAAGCTTTCTGGCAAGCTCTTTTAGATATTTGGCACGGTTCGCGTCTATCGAGTATGAAAGAACCACGTTCCCTTTCGCGTGCAGCCTCTTTTTTATATCTTTTTCCGGAATTCCGCTGTATATGCTAAAAAGCCTTACAAACAGCTCTCTTTTGTCGGGGTCGATGTTTCGGGTATTCACCATAGCTTTGTAGAGTTTCTGGCTGAATACGAGCCGGAAGCCCTCTTTGCTCACTATCGGTCCGCGAAGAGCCCTGTTGGTTTCGCTTATGACAAGCTTCGGTATCTGTCTCTCGGAGAGGGCGGTGTGAATGATGGAGCCCAGAAAAGAGAGCGCACCCGTAATGAGCAGGAGCATTATGAGAAGAAGCTTCGTCTTTTTCCCGATACGTCGATCGATATCGTTTTGAAGGGGGGAGATTTGGGACACGACGGTACCGTCAGATCTGTGTACGGAGAATCTCTTTGTACGCGTTGATCGCCTTGTTGCGAACTTCGAGCATAAGTTTCATACTCATTTCGGCTTTGTCTATGGCGAGGGCGGCCTGATGGAGATCTTTGACCTGTCCTGTAGCGATATCGCTCATGGCCTCTTCACCCTTTTTCTGCAGGTCGTTTACTTCGTCGAGCGACTCTTTGAGCACTTCCGCGAAACTGCCGCCCTCTTTCTTTTCGACCTCTCTACCGTTTTTAAGAAGATCGTTCGAAGAGAGCCGGTTCACTCCCTGAATGTTTTTATCCATTCGCCTTTTCCTAAATTTTTTTTCTACTTTACGCTTTCAAAAGCTCTATGGCTCCGTTCGCCATCGCCTTCACACTCTGAAAAGCCGCTACGTTGGCCTGGTAGGCACGCGTCGCCTCTATAAGATCGGCCATCTCCACGACCGGGTTGATATTCGGGTATGCCACATACCCTTCGGCGTTCGCGTCCGGATGGGTCGGATCGTACTTCATTTTCGGTTCGCTGTCGTCACGAACCACCTTGTCGACCACCACTCCCATTAGAGGAGGCATCGCCTTTTCACCCCTCATTCCCTCATCCAGAGGGTCGGAGTATGGAAGGTAGTCGGAGTCATTCTCTATTTTACTGTTTAAAACTTTATCGAAATTGAAAGCTTTGAACACAACTTCTCTTCTGCGGTACGGGCCGCCCTCGTCGGTTCTGGTCGTGTTTGCATTGGCGATATTGGAGCTTATGATGTTTACGCGAAACCGCTGTGCCGAAAGCCCGTAGCCGTTTATGTCGAAACTGTTCAGAAAATTCATGAAAACTCCTTACACTTTCGCCGAAGCGTCTATAACGCTGCGGAAGATCGCGCCGTTCTTTTTCAGTGCGGCCACCAGCGCGTTGTACATCGTCATGTTTTTGGCCATCTCCGTAGTCTCAACGTCGAGGTCGACGCTGTTTGCGTCGTTTCTGGCCATATGGCCGTCGCGGAAAAATATTTCGGCCCTCACACTCCCGTTTCGCGCAACTCCATCCATGTGCCCGTCATCGGTTCTGGCCAGCTTTAAAGCGGCCCCCTCCTTTTTGTATAGCCGCGCCTTTTTCTCTGTGAGGGCCTCTTCGAAAGAGATGTCCCTCGCACGATAGTAGGGCGTATCGACATTGGCTATGTTCGCACTGATTAGCTCCTGTCTCATCGCCCTGTAGTCGAGCGCTTTCTCCATCAGCCCGTCTGCTGGATTTATCTGCATCTTCTTTCCTCACTTCGCCGTTTGAAACTGTGGGTTA
>WGAW01000088.1 GCA_015494675.1 Hydrogenimonas sp.
ATTACAAACCTTGCAAAAGGAATGGGCGATGCGAAAAGCGCCTCTATGGCATCCGCATTGCCCGCATTTACCATGTCTGCCGGGTCCATTCCCCCCTCAAAGAGTATGACTCCGCCGTCGAAGTTGTGGCGGCTTAGAAGCAGCGCCGCCTTCATCGCCGCATTTATTCCGGCTTCGTCGCCGTCATAGGCTACGATCACCTCCGGCTCTCCCTTTTTTAGAAGCGGGAGATGGTCGTTGGTCAAAGATGTGCCCAGTGTCGCTACCGCTGTGCTGAAACCGGCCTGATGGAGCATTATGACATCCATGTACCCCTCGACCACGATGAGCCGTTTTTTGCGGTAGATCTGCTCTTTTGCCAGATGGTAGCCGTAAAGGAGCCTCGATTTGTTGAAGAACTTCGTCTGCGGCGAGTTTATATATTTTGCCGGGTGGTTCGTAAGTGTCCGGCCGCCGAACCCCACCGGCATTCCGGAGGGCGAAAAGATCGGAAAGATAAGGCGCTCTATGAGTCTTGCATAGTAGCGCCCCCGCTCGTGTCCCAGAACCCCAACCTCTTCCGCTTTGCCCAGAGGTATCATGGTTCTTTGCAAAAAGGCGAGAGTCTCTTCGCTCGAGGGGGCGTAGCCGAGGCCGAACTTCTCTATGCTCGCAAGCGAAACACCTCTTTTTGTCAGATACTCTCTTGCCGTATCGTTATGCTCGAGGTTGGCGCGGTACCAGCGGCCTATGGCTTCCAAAATCCTGCGTTCCGTGTTTCCGCCGCTTTCGCCTTTTGTGTAGCGGAGCGTGAAGTTGTACTGGCTTGCAAGTTTCTCTATCGCTTCGGGGTAGCTGAGCTTTTCAAACTCCATCAGGAACTTGATCGCATCGCCTCCGGCTCCGCATCCGAAACATTTGTAGAACTGTTTTGACGGGCTGACGATGAAACTTGGAGTCTTTTCGTCGTGAAAAGGGCATAGCCCCTTGAAATTTGAGCCGTTTTTTTTGAGTTCGACATAGTTGCCCACCACATCCACTATGTCTATCGTCTGCTTCAGCTGTTCTATGGAGTTGTTATCTATCATTGTTTTATTATATAATAAATAGCCATACATTTTATATGGCAGTGAGCATTGAGCAGTGAGCAGAAAATATGGAACCGATTTCTAGCTACTCACTGCCCACTGCCCACTACCTGATTTCGGAAAGGTCGGTAAGTGGATGCCCTGCTTATAAATTACCGCGATCCGCTCTTTGCCGTATTGCTGATAGCCGGTATGGTGTTTGTCATCGCCCTCGTCAGTTACTGGTGGGGTGTCTATGTAAAGAGCCGGAAGTCCCGCCGTCTTCAGAGATTTCTGCGCCGATTCGAGACGCAGGGGGTGAAAAAGAGCCTCGAGTCGATGCCCTATTCGCCTACCATCACCCAGCCTCTGGTTCTTTTGGCCAAAGCGTACGAGAAGAGCGGCGAGTACAACAACGCTATCGAGATAGGTCTCTACCTCCTGAAACACTGCGAAGACGAAGCGCTCACATACGAGCTTATGGAGCTTGTAGGAACCACATATATGCATGCAGGGTTTTTGGAGAGGGCGCGAACGACGTTTCTGCAGATTCTGCGCTCGAATCCGCGTAACAAGAAGGTGCTGAACGACCTGATGGTGGTGTATGAGCGCCTGCAGGATTTCAAAAGGGCCAAAGAGGTGATAGAGCCGCTCGAGACGATGGGTGCGGATGTGGCGGATCTGAAACTCTATCTGGAGTTGAAGAGTGTGCTCGCCGATTCGCAGCTGGAGCATGACGAGAAGGTTCAGAAGGTTATATCGCTCTACGAGAAGAACCGAAGGTTCGAGAGGGTGGTGTTCGACTATCTTCTGAAAAACGAGCCGAGACGCGCGTGGGAGATGGTGAAAGAGGAGGATATCGAGCGCCTTATAGATATATTCTGGTTCCTTCCGGCATCGTACCTCGACTACGACAGGATAAAAGAGAGTCCGAGGCTCTCGGCGATATTCGGAGCGAGGGGCGACATAGAGCCCTCCAGGCCGATAGGGTGGTTCCTTATAGATATGCTCGGACATCTCAAAAAGACCGGATTCGACAAAGCGACCCTGCAGTTTGCCTATCTGTGCGACAGCTGCAAGCATCAGTTTCCGGTACCTTTCGAGAGGTGTCCACGGTGCCTCGCGCTCGACAGCGTAGTGGTGGAGAGAGAAATTACAAAGGCTGACAGTGAAACAGGTTACAATCTTCTCTGACGGCTCGAGTCTGGGAAATCCGGGCCCCGGCGGATGGGGGACGATACTGCGCTACGGAGATCACG
>WGAW01000089.1 GCA_015494675.1 Hydrogenimonas sp.
TCATGTCGGGTTTTGCCATCTGCGCCGTAGTGGCTCCGTCGGCAAACTCTACGAGTGCGTGTATTACCGATTTGGTCTCTATGATCGCGTCGACATTTTCGCAACCGTAGAGCCAGCGCGCCTCGAGGAGTTCGAAGAGTTTGTTCATCATCGTGGCGCTGTCGATCGTGATCTTCGCCCCCATGCTCCAGTTCGGGTGTGCCAGCGCCTCGGCCAGCGTGGCGTTCTCTATGCTCTCCAGCGGCCTGTCCCTGAACGCTCCGCCGCTTGCGGTTATGACCATCTTTTTCGGTCTCCTGCCGTTTAGAAGATACCACAGACCGAAGTGTTCGCTGTCGATGGGGCGCAGTTTCGAAGGGTCTATGAAAGCCCCCGCAGCTACCAGCGACTCTTTGTTGGCCAGAGCCACCGTCTTGCCCTCCTCTATCGCGGTAACCGTCGGTTTGAGCCCCAAAAAGCCCACGAGCGCGTTTACCACTATGGCCGAAGAGCTCAGACGGATCGCTTCGAGTATTCCCTCTTCGCCCCAGAATACCCGCGGATGGTCCAGCATCGAGGCGAGCTCTTTCGTAGCCACACAGACGTAGCAGGGTCTGAATTTGAGTATCTGCTCCTTGAGCAGTTCAATATTGTTCCCCGCGACCAGAGTCTCGACACGGATGTTGAAGCGTTCGGCCACCTTCAGCGTATTGACGCCGATGGAGCCCGTAGAACCGAGCAGAACCACCTACAAAAGCCCCCTCAGAAGCAGAACCATCACTATGCCGCCGAAGAGGTATCCGTCCACCCTGTCGAGCATCCCGCCGTGACCGGGCAGAATGTCGCCGCTGTCTTTGACCCCGGCTTCGCGTTTAAGATAGCTCTCGAAAAGATCGCCGAATACCGATGCTACGGAGACACCGAGGGAGATGAGCAGCGCCTGCGGCCGGTCCACGAGAGCGCCGCCGACGAAAAAGCCCGCGAAAGTGGCTATGAGCACGCCTCCTACGACACCCTCCAGCGTCTTGTTGGGCGATGTTTCACAAAACTTGCGCCTGCCCGCAAGCTTTCCGGTGAAGTAGGCCCCTATATCTGTCATCGCCACGACAACGAGCAGCCAAAAGAGCGCGTTTACACCGAAATCCATATAGAGCGCGAGAAGAAAAAGAAAGGATGCGACAGGGTATAGAAACGGCAGAAAGAGCCGCTTGTCGAAATCACGTGTGTAGGCGAGCATGGATGCGAATATGACCGCGATCAGGAAAAAGAGGTCGTCGGGGTTCGGGTATATCAGCGCAAGAAGCCATACCGCAGCGGCGTATGCGTACATCTGGTTGTTGTCGATCTTGAAGAGTCGCATCGCCTCGTAAAAAGAGAAGAGATAGACTATGCCCAGAAAGAGCCAGATAAGGAAGAAGTTGTCTATAAGGCCTATCGCGACGACGACCGCTATGAGTACGGCACCCGTCAAAAAGCGCGTTCTGTTTTCCGATATCAGGGAGAGAAGAGACATGAAACACCTTTGCATACCCGGGCTCCGCCCGAATCATAATATAATAACTGATTTTACGCGAACAGCGTAAAAATCATCTCGAAATCTTGGATTTCGAAGCTTCAGGGGGTTGTAGGGCCGGCCAGGCCCTGCCAAATTGCGGGCTTAGCCCGGAATTTGCGTAACAATAAAAGTATATCCGATTATAGGTTAAACGTGAATATCGATATGAGGATTCCCCTCATCGTCTATGGAGAAACCTCTATCTTTATGCTCTTTTTCTCTCTTTTTGGCGGCTCTTTGGCGCTCCCTCTCCTGCGACTCCGCCTCCTGCCGCGTATGCTCCCTTTCCGGATCTATCTGCATCGCCTCTTCGGCGGGGCGCGTCTCTTCGATGGTCTTCTCTTTTTCATTTACGAGCGCCTGCGCAGCCGCATTCTGGACATCATACCGGTTAAACTGCATATTCTGAATAGCGGATGCCACATTCATATTCTGGTTTACGAAAATGATGTTCGTAAGCGGTGAGATGGCCATTCGCGCTCCTTCGGCCTTTATAGCCCCTTTATGCGGCGGTGCACGGAAGAGACGACACACCCGTCGCTCTTGCGAAACACCCTTCTCAATCTTTCCTAATCTTTATAGTATCATAATCGGTATAGGTTACGTATGCACCCCTTTCGACCTTCACGTTGCGTCTATGGGTAAAATCGACCGGGTAGTCTCCGGGTTGAGAGGTGCTCGTCTGTACACAGAGCTGCGCAGCCTTTCTTATCACCTCTTTGGGCACCTGTTTTCTTCCCTCCGAGCGGATGATGCAGTGCGAAGAGGGGCGGTCTTTGAGGTGCAGCCATATATCGCCGGCCCTTGCATACTTCAAAAGCCACGCATTCTCCCTCTCGTTGCGCCCAACAAGCACCCTGTAGCCATCTACATCGAAGAGTTCGCACTGAAGCTTCGGCTCCCTCTTTTTATGCCTCTGCTTCGGCGGAAAGAGCAGCGATATCTGCTCTTCCGACGTAGCCCCTTCGAGATTTTGAAGCATCCTTTTGTAAAACTCTATCCTGCTTTTTAGGCTCTGCTCTTCTATATGGAGACGCTCTGCCTTGTTCGCGGCGCGTCTGGCGAGAGTGTAGAAGTGCTCACCCATACGCTTGGGATTCGGCAGAGGGGGCAGCTCTATCGTCACGGGTTTCGAGTCGAAATCGAGTGTCTCGAGCGTTTTGTCGTACGGCTTTATCTCGTGCAGGTGCGCAAGCACTATGGAGCCCTCTTTCGAGAGTTTTTGCGCCCTCTTTTCAAGCTCCTCTTTCGCCGGAAGTCTTTCCAGCTCCTTTTTGAGCTTCTGAATCCTCTTTTTCAAAAAGCCGCGGTGGCGCGTCTTCAGCTCTTCGAGACGGCGCTCTCTTCTGAGTTCGGCACGCTCGGCCAGATAATCCTCTATGTTTCGTATCTCACCCGTTTTCCGCTCGCCTCCGTAAGGCTTGAGAGGCAAAAGCTTCACGCCGGGCTTGACGACCCTGAAGCTCGCCTCTGCATCCACATGCCTCAAAGCCTCCAGCACAACACCCTTTTCATCGAGTATGATAGCATTCGTATGCCTTCCGGTAAACTCCAGCTGCAGAGCGCTCCTGCTTGCCTTGTAGGCGCCCTGCAGCGCGGTGTCGATCCTTAAGATCTTATCCTCTCCCACAAGCCCCGCATGCAGAATCTTCGCACCGCTGAAGCGTTTTTTGAGCATCGTGTCGAAAGGTGCGTGGTAGCCTCTTTGCGGCGCGACGTCGTCGGCCCTGAATATCTCGCTCCTGCCTCGTGATAGGTCGAAGCCCAGGGCGACTCCCCCCTCAAACTCCATGCGAAGCACATTGTCGGCGATCCGCACCGCGGAGCGTATACGGCTGAACTTTCCTATATACGTCGCCACCGCCTCAAGCTCAAAATATCTCATCTACCGCCACCTCTATAATTACCGTCAATGACAAGTTGCTCAATTTTAGCAGATTATTTGTCCCGATTCGATATAATCGCCCAACTATTACCATAACCTGCGAAGGATTTTTATGCGGCAGACTATAACCGAGAAGATATTCAGCGAACATGTCGGCAAAGAGGTGAGCGCGGGCGAGATTGTGCGCTCTCCTATCGATATGGTCATCGGAAACGACATAACCACACCCATCTCCATAAGGGCGTTCGAAGAGAGCGGTGCCGAAAAGCTCGCCAACCCGGACGGCTTCTCTATCGTCATGGACCACTTCATACCGGCCAAAGATATAGCCAGCGCGAATCAGGCCAAGATAAGCCGGGAGTTCGCCTACAAGCACAACCTGAAACACTTTTTCGACGAGAAGGATATGGGAATCGAGCACGCGCTTCTGCCCGAAAAGGGGCTCGTCGTCCCCGGCGACGTCATAATAGGAGCCGACAGCCACACATGTACCCACGGCGCGCTCGGAGCCTTCAGTACCGGCATGGGGTCAACCGATCTCGCATTCGCGATGATCACCGGCGGAAACTGGTTCAAGGTGCCTGAAACGATAAAAGTGGTCTTCAGCGGAAAGCCGGGCGAGCATGTCTACGGTAAAGATCTCATCCTGGAGCTTATCCGCATGATTGGAGTAGACGGTGCCCTCTACAAGGCTCTCGAATTTACGGGTGACACTATAGAGCACCTCGGTATGGACGACCGCTTCAGCCTCTGCAACATGGCCATAGAGGCGGGCGCCAAAAGCGGGATAATCGCCTGCGACGATATAACGAAAGAGTTTCTCGCAGACAAGGAGCTCGCAAGAGAACCGAAGTTCCACTACTCCGACGAGGGTGCAAACTACTGCCGGGTTATCGAGATAGATCTCTCCAAACTGGAACCGGTGATCGCCTATCCGCACCTTCCGAGCAACGGAAAGCCGATATCGCAAGCCGTGGCCGACGACCTGAAAGTGGATCAGGTCTTTATAGGAAGCTGCACCAATGGGCGACTCAGCGATATCAGGATTGCGGCGCAGATCGTGAAGGGCAAAAGGGTGGCCCGCCACACCAGGATGATCGTAACTCCCGCAACCCAGAAGATCCTCAAGGCCGCTGAAAAAGCGGGCTACATCGACACCCTCATCGATGCCGGAGCGGTGGTTTCGAACCCGACGTGCGGGGCGTGTCTCGGAGGATATATGGGTATTTTGGGCGACAACGAGCGCTGCATAAGTACGACGAACCGAAACTTTGTAGGCCGCATGGGCGCAAGAAGCAGCGAAATATATCTTGCAAACTCGGCAGTGGCGGCGGCATCCGCGATAGCCGGCAAGATCGTCGACCCGAGAAACTTCGCCTAGCGACTCTCTTGGCGGCATTTTCGCCGCCAGAGCTTTACCGCTACCGGCCAAACACTCCAGTGAAATTCACACTGCCCATACAGCCGGGGCTCAAAAAATCCGACATCCGTCCGATACTACATTCTGAAACGTGATTTTTTCACCCATACCGACAAAGGCTGAACCAATGAGAAAAGAGCTTATCGAGCAGATAGAGCATATTCCGACGCTTCCGGAGTCTATAGGGGCGATAGAGAGGGTCTACTCGGACAAAGAGAGCTCCGTCGCTGATATGGCGAAAGCGATAGAGGGCGACCCCACGATGGCGGCGAACATACTAAAGCTTGCAAACTCGCCCCTTTACGGGCTAAGCAGAGAGGTTACAAATATACAGCAGGCGGTATCGCTGCTCGGCAAAGATACGGTAAGAAACTTCGCCATACATCTTGCCGCAACCTCTACGGTGCCGGTAGATGTCTCGCCATACGGTATCTCCGCCGCGGAGTACTCCAGAAGAGTGGAGCTCGTCAGCGCCCTTTTGAACAGGTGGCTCTCAAAAACCGAGCGTACTCTTCTCGGCACTGTAGGGCTGGCCGCCTTTCTGTCCGATATCGGGCAGGTTGTAATAAGCCACTACCTCCGGGAGACCGGCCAAAGCGACACCTTCTCCCGAATAGTAGACGAAAGCGGTGTCGAAGAGGCGGAGATGCAGGTATGCGGCAGCCGCGGCAGCGACGTAGCCGCGACGCTATTTCACAAATGGCACTTCTCCTCGGACCTTGTGCATCTTGTAAGATTCGCAACCTCCCCCGAAGATGCGGCGGATGAAGAGACGGCAAAAGGTGCAAGATATCTGAGTGTCGCAAAAACTCTTGTACGTTCAGACGGCAGGATCGAGGATGAAAACATCAAAAGCTCCTATACCCTCGTTGAGGAGTACGGTTTCGACGAAGAGCCTTTCGAAGAGTCTCTGAATGCGGTACTAAACCTTTAACCATGAGAGTTTTGAATATCCCGTGCGTAATATTTGCCGGAGGCAGGAGCTCTCGCATGGGCAAAGACAAGGCGCTCCTGCCCTTTTGCGGATTTTCGACACTCGCGGAGTTTCAGTACCGCCGCCTTAAACCCTACTTCGGCTCCGTCTACCTGAGTGCGAAGAGAAAAAAGTTTCCGTTCGACGCACCGATCATACTCGACAACCCGAACATCGACGTTTACGCCCCCTCGGCGGGATTGATCAGAATATTCGAAGCTCTTGCCGAAGATGCGGTTTTCGTTTTGAGCGTAGACACTCCGTTTGTCGGCATGGAGGAGATCGAAAAGATAGTAGAGGCGGCCGATGGCGGCGATTACGATGCTGTGGTGGCCGAAAGCCCGGGAGGAGTCCACCCTATGTGCGGCCTTTACGGCCGATCGGTTCTCGAAGCCGTGCAGAAAGCTGCAAACGAGGGGAACTACCGCCTCACAGACATTCTAAAGATGTCGAAAACCCTGTATGTGAAGTTCCCTTTTGACGATCCGTTTTTCAATATAAACAGACCCGAAGAGTACGAGTCAGCGCTGAAGAATCTTTCCTAACTGCATCCGGACGAAGTAGATAAACTTGTTCAGCAGCGTCGTTTTGTACTTGTCTTTGTGGTATATCAGAAGAAAGTGGCGCTCGAACTTCATCTTCTTTATCTTAACCTCGTAGAGCTCTTCGCGCTCCAGCTCCTTCATGACGCTTACTCGCGGAAGGCAGCTGAAGCAGCTTCTGCTCTGGATCAGCATATTCTTTATCGACTCCGGATGGCCGAGCTCCAAAAAGAGGTTTACCTGAGCCGCCATATCCCCAAGATGCGTAAGGAACACTTCGCGCGTTCCGGAACCCTCTTCCCGCAGTATCCACGGTTTTTCAAGCAGCGTATCTATGAAGTACTCCTTTTCACTGTCGGAATAGTTAGGGTTGCCGGTAACCACTATCAACTCGTCGAGTCCGACGATCTCCTGCTTGATGGCCGTGGAGTCGACATTTCCCTCGACAAACCCTATATCTACCTCACCGGCTTCGATCATTCGAACTATATCCCTGGTGTTGCCCACCTTCAGCTTTACCTTCACGTTCGGATAGGACTTCATGTAGTCGCAGATGATTGGAGGTATCAGATAGTCGGCGATCGTCGTACTGACCCCTATCAGGAGCTCACCGCTGTTCTCGTCGTTTTTGAACTCCTCTTCTATATCTTCGAGTTTGGAGACCAGAGGAGCTATCGCATCCGCAAAGGCGCGACCCTTCTCGTTAAGCGCCAGCTTTTTATTGATTCTGTCGAAGAGTTTGTAGCCGATAATGTTCTCCAACTCTTTGATGGACATGGAGACCGCAGACTGGCTCAGGCCCATCTTTTCGGCGACTCTGGTAAGATGGCCGACCCTGGCGACTTCAAGAAATATCTCCATCTGGCGAATTGAAATTTTCACGACGCCCCCTCTATTCTCAGTTATTTTTATTATTATATCATATATATTTTATTTTACTTATTGTTTTTTTTGTACTAAAATGCCGATTTAAGATTGGGCTTTAGTTTCCGCACAATTCAACCCAATGAAAGGATGAAGATGGCTTTTTCAAAAGAGAATATCAGATATACGCTAAACGGCATACTCTTCGTTGCGCTCTTTGCGATAGCGGCGATACAGATTTCACAGATCGGGTTTATAAAGCATCTTGCCATCAGCCCGCTTATTATCGGCATAATTCTCGGGATGTTCTACGCGAATACACTGCGCAACCAGCTCCCCAAAGAGTGGGTGCCCGGCATCGTCTTTTCAGCAAAGCAACTGCTTAGACTCGCCATAATATTCTACGGCTTCAGAATCACTTTCCAGCAGATCATGGAGGTGGGAGCGGCGGGCTTCACGGTCTCGGTAGTGATGCTTACGACCACCATCCTGCTCGGAAGCTGGGCAGGTATGAAGCTCTTCGGGCTCGACAGGGACACATCGGTACTTACCGCCGCCGGCAGCTCCATATGCGGAGCGGCGGCCGTTTTGGCTACAGAACCGGTACTGAAAGCCGAACCGCATAAAAGCGCCGTCGCCGTTGGAACGGTTGTACTCTTCGGCACGATTTCGATGTTTCTATACCCCATGCTCTACAAAAGCGGCATACTCGGAATGGACCCTGAGTCTTACGGCATATATGTAGGAGGAACCGTACACGAAGTGGCACAGGTCGTCGCGGCCGGCGACGCCGTAGGCGGGGTTGCGGCGGACGATGCGGTAATAGTGAAGATGACGAGGGTCATGATGATAGCGCCGGTGCTCATAATTCTGGGCATCATCATATCCATGGCCGCCAAAAAAAGCGGAGCGGAAGCCGGAAAAGTTAAGCTGGTCATCCCTTGGTTCGCCGTCTGGTTCGTAGTTATGAGCGGCGTAAACTCTCTGAACATAATACCGGCGGAAATCGTTACGGATATAAACGAGGTGGATACATTCATGCTCACAATGGCGATGACGGCGCTCGGGATGGAGACGAACGCCGGAAAATTCAAACAGGCGGGCATCAAGCCGATCCTTCTGGCGCTGCTGATGTTTGCATGGCTCCTGATCGGAGGTTACTTCATTACGAAGTGGGCCGTAGCGATATTCTGATGTTTCAATATGGACGAAGCGGGCTCTGCCCGCGGCGCCCTATCAGTTTCAGCATATCCCCTTCGATGCGGATATTGGAGTTTTCAGGCACCTTTTTATATAGCAGAGGACTGTCGAGATCTACATAACTTACACACCTTTTGAAGGCCGCGGCCACCCTCGCGGCGGCCTCTATCGATACTGGTGTTTCGAGCATCGATCCCATCATGCACTCAACACCGTTTTTTTCACACCA
>WGAW01000090.1 GCA_015494675.1 Hydrogenimonas sp.
GGCAGTGAACTCTGCAAAACCTGCCACGACAAATAGACTTTCCCACTAAACTTTTGGCCCTCTAAAAGAGGGCCAAAAACATACTCTTTTTTTCAACCACACTTTTATAAATCGAGCAAAGATAATATATCATGTCTATCGTAATAACAAATTAAGCGAAAAATTCTCTGTCGTTTGCTATATCATCTCACATACTACACAAACTCTATCGGTATACTTGACATTAACTCTTTTTTCCATTACAATTACACAAATCATAAATTGTAAAGGACAAAAGAGATGAAAGAGCAGACACTCGCACTCCACTACGGATACAACAAAGACGAATACAAAACTATGGCCGTTCCGATCTACCAGACGACGGCCTACGACTTCGAGACTGCGGAGCGTGCCGCAAATCTCTTTGCGCTCAAAGAGCTCGGGCCCATATATACCAGGCTCAACAATCCGACGACAGAGGTGCTCGAAAAGAGGATAGCCGCACTCGAAAAGGGTGCTGCCGCTATCGCCACATCGAGCGGGCAGGCGGCCATCTTCTACTCTGTAGCCAACCTCGCGGAAGCCGGCGACAACATAATCGTCGCAAAAAAGATATACGGCGGAGCCACAACCCTGCTTACACATACAATAAAACGCTTCGGCATAGAGGCCAGACTGTTCGACAGCGACACCGCTTCGGACCTCGAAGAGCTGATAGACGAAAAGACCAAAGCGATCTTTTTCGAATCGCTCTCGAATCCTCACATTAGCGTTGCCGACGTCGACAGGATAGTCGAGATCGCGTCGAAACACAATGTCGTGACCATCTGCGACAACACCGTCGCCACACCCGTCATATTCAACCCGCTCGAACACGGCGTCGATGTCGTCGTACACAGTGCGAGCAAATATATAAACGGACAGGGCACGGCCATAGGCGGTCTGATAGTAGAGAGCGAAAAACTCAACTCCAAACTTATAGGAAACGCCAAGTATCCGCATTTCAACGAACCCGACGAAAGCTACCACGGCCTCGTCTACGCCGACCTGCCGTTTCCGATCTTTACCCTTAGAATCAGACTCTCGCTCATTCGCGACATCGGTGCCGCGCCCGCGCCTTTCAACTCGTGGCTGCACATACAGGGTTTAGAGACTCTTGCGGTGAGGGTGAAGGAGCACTCGAAAAATGCGCTTAAAGTAGCCGAGTTCCTGCAGGAGCATCCGAAAGTGCTCAAGGTCAACTATCCGGGTCTTGCGAACGATGCGAACCGCGAAAAGGTGGATCGCTACTTCAAAAACGGCATGGCATCCGGACTCGTAAGCTTCGATGTCGGAGATCTGGAGTACGCAAAAAAGATTCTGGACAATACCAGGCTCTTCAGCGTCGTAGTGAACATTGGAGACTCCAAGTCTATCATCACCCACCCGGCGAGTACTACGCACCAGCAGCTTAGCGAGGAGGAGCTCGAAAAGACCGGCGTCACGCCGGGTCTTGTAAGGCTTAGCGTGGGTCTCGAAGCGTATGAAGATCTTATCGACGATCTAAAACAGGCGATGGAGAGCTGATATGACCCTCCTCTCCTCCAAGGGCACATACGGTCTGCTGGCCATGTATGAGCTCTCGAAAGAGTATCATTTCAAAAAACCGGTAAAGATTCGCGATATCGCCGAAAGAGCGGCCATACCGCAAAACTACCTCGAACAGCTGCTCAACACGCTCAAAAAAGACGGCTTTGTAAAGAGCATAAGGGGTGCCTACGGAGGGTACATGCTGGCGTCGGACCCTTCGGAGATACGCGTGATAGATCTTTTGAAATCTCTGGAGGGGGAGATTCAGATAACAGAAACCGCCACTCAAAACAGCGTTCTGGAGCTCTTCTTCAAAGATGCCGGCAGTAAACTGGAGGAGATATTCGACATTTCGCTCGACGATTTCAGGCTATATGAGCAGAAGCTCTCCAAACAGCTCTGCTATACGATTTAGCGCCAAAAAGAAAGGATATTTCATGAACTATGCCGAAGATGTAACGGGACTCATTGGAAACACCCCGCTGGTAAAGCTTAGAGAGGTTTCCGACAGATGCGGGGCCCTGGTGCTTGGAAAGTGCGAGTTTATGAACCCGACCGGCTCCGTAAAGGACCGTATTGGCGCAAATATGATAAAAGATGCCCTCGAGAGCGGGCGGATAGGCGAGGATACCGTTCTCATAGAGCCCACCAGCGGCAACACCGGCATCGCGCTCGCTTCGGTAGCGGCGGCAAAAGGAATCAGGCTGATCCTTACGATGCCCTCGTCCATGAGCATGGAGAGGCGAAAACTTCTTGCGGCACTCGGGGCCGAACTGGTTCTTACCGACCCTGCAAAGGGTATGGCGGGTGCGGTGCAAAAGGCGCGTGAACTTGCCGAAGAGATGGAGAACGCCGTGATTTTGCAGCAGTTCGAAAACCCGGCAAACCCGCAGATACATATAGAGACTACGGCACGCGAAATCCTCAGAGACACCGACGGCAAAGTAGACATTTTCGTAGCCGGTGTCGGTACCGGCGGTACGATTACGGGAGTCGGGAAGGTGCTAAAAGAGCACAACCCCCGCATTCGCATCGTTGCGGTGGAGCCGGAAAACTCCCCGGTACTCGGAGGCGGCAGCCCCGCTCCTCACAAAATCCAGGGGATCGGCGCGGGCTTCGTTCCGAAGATCCTCGATACCGGGGTCTACGACGAAATCTTTACCGTTTCGGACGAAGCGGCGGCCGCGACCGCAAGAGAGCTGGCAAAAGAGGAGGGGCTGCTGGTCGGAATCTCTTCGGGCGCCAACGTATATGCCGCCGCTTCTATCGGCGGCAGGGAGGAAAACAGGGGCAAGACGGTGGTGACGATGCTTAACGACACGGGCGAACGTTACCTAAGCGGCGGGCTCTACGAGTAGCCCTCCGAAAAGAGAATTTTTTTTGAGATTATTCTTGACTATTTCGATAGACTTTATTTAGTAGAGGAAGCAAGCCATGCATGAGAAACCGTACAGAAGCGTAGTGAAAACCGTTTCGTGGAGAGCACTCGGCACACTCGATACGATCGTAATATCTTACATCATAACCGGAAGTCTGGGTATGGCCGCATCGATAGGAAGTATCGAGCTGGTTACGAAGATGGTTCTCTACTATCTGCATGAGCGGGCCTGGAACAAAATACCCCTCGGCAGGGTAAAAAAAGAGCCGGAATACCAGATATGAAAGGAGCATCCATTATGCAGAACACCATAGAAGAGAGAGAAATAGACGACAAACTATACGACACCGCTAATCCGGAATCTCTTTTAAGAGAGTTTCTAAAGGGGCATAAAGGGAAAATCGTCCTCGCTACGAGTTTCGGGGCTGAAGATCAGGTGCTCACCCACATGGTAGTCACCATAGATCCCGATACCGAAATATTCACGCTCGATACAGGGAGGCTTCCCGAAGAGACCTACAGCGTCTGGGAACGGACCGAACGTCTCTACAAAATAAAGATCAGACCCTTTTTCCCCGACCGCAAGGAGGTGGAGCGGCTGGTTCTTGATCAGGGTATAAACGGCTTTTACGAGAGCATAGAGAATAGAAAGAGGTGCTGCAGAGTAAGAAAGATAGAGCCGCTCAGGCGCGCCCTCGAAAATAGAGAGGTTTGGATAACCGGCCTTAGAAGAGAGCAGTCGA
>WGAW01000091.1 GCA_015494675.1 Hydrogenimonas sp.
GAGTACACAAAAAGAGTGTAAAATGGTACCGGAACAATTAAAAAGGAGTCCCGATGTGCATACCTCACGCCCCGGCAAAAAAACGCCGACCGGGGATTAGACGAAAAGAGCGTACAAAAAAGAGCGTACTCTTCAACAAAGAGCTTATGAAGCCGGATCCCGAATTTGTGGATGAGCGCATAGTAAAAAAACCGGAGAAAGTGAACGTTTGGCGCAAGATGGCGAATCTCTTCGGTTGACACAGAGATTCTCTATCTACAACTCTACAGCTTTGAATGCCTCCATTTTACTCTCTTTTACCCCAATATCTTCTATAAATATATAGCACTGCTACAAAAAATGCTATTATCGCCAGTATCTGCGCCCATGCTCCTATACGTATATTTTTGTTCAGTATTTGGTTATGCATGGGTCTGTCTATCTCTACACCTGCGACGTCGGCTATATGGTGCATCATGGAGACTGCGATATCTCCGTCGGGAACCGTTTTGTGGCATGCCGCGCACGCACCCCTTCGATCCAGCCCGGCACGCTGCTCGTTGCTTAGCGGGCCGGCTAGGTTCCAGTGGTTGTCCACCGTCTGCAGCCATGTGCCGTTTTCATCCACGAAACGGCTCCAGTCGACGTTGAAGTTCTCGATTTTTGGCATCTGCACCCTATAGCGTTTAGGGATGATCTTCCCGTCGGCGCTTTTTAGGTCCACGACGAAGTCGCTCGACATATCGCCCCACACCTCTCCGCCCTCTATACCGTACCCCATCGCAGCCGGGTTGGAGTGGCAGCTCTCGCACTCTCTCGCCTTTTTCTGCACGGTGTGCGAGTGCACGGAGGCCATCACTATCCCCGGAAGCTTTCTGCCGCTTTCGGGGTGCTTGTAGTCTCTCATCTTGAATACATGGTTTTTCAAAAGAGCTTTTCCGTCTTTCCCGATCACCGTCACTACCACCTGGCATCCCGGCATCGCCGGAGAGACCCTCCCCTCGCCGTTTTGTACCAGCGGCGGATTCTCCCATCTGAGGTAGCTTCTGGTCTCGGTAACTTTGCCCGGTATCAGATGTCTCTCGAGCTCTTTTCGCTTCATGGCGTCGGTGCCGTGGATATCCCTGTCGTGTGCCGCCGCCAGCCAGTCCACCTCTTTATGCCCCTTGCTGTAGTCGATCTCTACGTGGCATCCGTAACACTGCGGCGCCCAGGTGTCGTGACAGGCGTAGCACTCCATTCTGTCGGTGTGCCTCTGAACGAGATCCATCGCCACGAGCCCCTTTTTGGAGAGCCTTTTCTCCTCCTTCAGCTTCTTTAGAGGCTTCAGCACGATCTCTTTTCCGCTTGCAAGATAGACTACTACGTTGTCGCCCTCTTTGACTACATTCTTATAAGGGTTTCCCCTCGCCGTGATAAGGTACCCATCTTTCCTGTCGAACGTGCTCCCTTTTTTCAGATATTCAGGCAGCTTTCGTGCCACCCCTCTCTCTTCGCCTTCGGCCGGTTTAGTGTCGAACTCGTCGGAGTACCCCAAAGGTAGTTCCCACGGATATTTTTTCGTGGTTCCGTGGCAGTCCTGGCACTCTATCTCCACCGGCCCCAGCGTCGCCCCGGAGAGAAAGCCGTCGCCGTGCAGATCTCTTGTGGTGTGGCAGTCCTGGCAGAGCATACCCTTTTTCATATGTATATCCGATTTCAGGTGCAGGTAGTGTTTGGTGTGCAGTTTGGGCTGCCCGTTGCCTTCATCGTCGAATCCGGGTTTGTACGCGGTCTCCATAAGCCCCTCGTAACTAACACCTATACGCTTACCGCGGTTGTGGCATGTGGAGCATGTCTCTACGGGCACGCCCGTGTATACGCTGCCGTTCACCTTCACCTTCGCGTTTACGGAGGATTGGATCGTGTGTACCAGCATATGGCCCGGCTCATCTTTGGGTATTGTCGGGTCTTTTCCCTCGTAGTAGCCGTCGTTGCTGTAGGGAATATGGCAGCTAGAGCATCCCATGCCGCGATAGTCCCCCCTCTTCTGGCGCCCTTTGGAGCCCGTATGGCACCTCAGGCACTCCTGCCTAAGGTAGGTGTACGCCGCAAGTTTCGGATCTTTTTCGACCTCTTCCGGAGTCGGAGCCGGCGGAAGCTGCAACATTTTGTCGGGATAGACCTGCGGATTGAGTTTGCGCACCCTCTCCATATATTTTCTATACTCTTCGGTTCCAAGACGCATCTTCGGGTCGGGGTTTTTCGTAATGTAGTTTCCGTAATCGTGCCTGTACCCTTCGAGCCCTCCGAAGCTGTAGAGCGTGCCGTGAATCTTCCCCTGCTCCGTCATCATCAGCGAGTTCATCTGCGCGGCCACCTGCTCTTTATGGCACATTCCGCACGTATTTTCGTTTATCCAGGGGCTACCCGGATCGGGGTAGAACTCTTTTGGGCCCTTATACGCCTGAAACTTTTGCGGAGCCCCTCTGTGAGCCTCCTCTTTCGTCGCGGCCTCGGGATTTCCGCCGTGACATACCACGCAGCTGTTTCCTTCGACCCCGGCCTCCTTCGCCTTTTCGGCTATTGCCTTGGCCATTTCGGTCTGCGACTCTCTTATATCCTCTATACCGTTATGACACCTCAGACAGTTGTTTGCCTGCAAACAGACACCGAGCAGAATTATTGCCGAAATGACTCTAAACACCGATACGCCCTCTTTTCCAAAGATATTTCAATAATTACAACCGCTCTTTCACCGTTTTCGATTTTACTGCAAAAGTTTTGACTTTACGCTAAAATAGCGCAATACGGAATAAAAGGGAGAGCATGAAGACCGCATCATTTTTCGACAACCTGGAGTTCAACGACGAGCATGTAGTAATAACGCCTATGTTAGAGAGCGGGTTTACAAAAGAGATACGCATCGCATTCAAAAAAGATCAGGTGATGAAAGCCCATAAAACCGGCTATCCCATTACCGTAATGGTTTTAAAAGGTGCCATAGATTTCGGCGTTGGAGAGAAAACCGTACATCTTAAAAGCGGAGACCTCATAGCGCTGGAGCCGAACGTAGTCCACTCTCTGAAAGCCGAAGAGGAGTCTGTGGTAAGGCTCAGCCTGAGCAAGCAGGACTCTGTAAGCAGAGTGAACGCGGTTTTGAATCTTTAACCGATATTACGCAAATTCCGGGCATAGCCCGCAATTTGGCAGGGCGAGCGGCCCTACAACCGCCTGAAGCTTCGAAATCTCAGATTTCGAGACGATTTTACGCTTGCGGTATAATCTGTTTTATGAAAACGAAAACCCTGACAATTGCGATCCTGTTGATACTGGGGGCGCTACTCTTCGGC
>WGAW01000092.1 GCA_015494675.1 Hydrogenimonas sp.
CCCCAGAAGAGTATGCTCTCGTTCTCCTTTTCGATTTCGAAACTCTTTTCGGGTGTATCCTCCCCTTTCGAAAGGGCGTAGAGATGCTCTTTCGAAACACCCTCTTCAAGGAGCCTTTTCACAGCCTCGGAGGCATCCTCGTGATTTTCGAATACTGCGACAAGCGTCTTTTTCATCTTCTTCTCCTATCTCATATTTTTCGCTATATGGTCGGCAAGCTCCAAAAGTCGCTGAGAGTAGCCGTACTCGTTATCGTACCATGCCATCACTTTGACCATCCTGCCGCCCACGACGGATGTAGAGGGAGCATCCACTATCGAAGAGTGGCGATTGCCGATTATGTCGGTAGAGACAATCTCTTCGGTCGAATACTCCAGTATCCCTTTCAGCTCCCCTTCCGACGCTCTTTTGAACGCTTCGTTGACGCTCTCGACCGTAACGTCGCTCATTAGAAGCGCAACGACCTCAGTTATCGCGCCGTCGGGTACCGGCACGCGAAGCGCCATAGCCTCCATTTTGCCCTCGAGCGAAGGTATAACCTCCACGGTCGCAATCGCGGCACCGGTGGTGGTGGGTATGATGTTGACCGCCGCCGCTCTCCCGCGTCTTCTCTTTTTGGCCCTCTTGTCCACGGTGGTCTGCGAAGATGTATAGGCGTGGGTTGTCGTGATCATCGCGTTTTGGACACCGAAACTCTCTTCGAGAACCTTCATCACCGGTGCCAGAGAGTTTGTGGTACACGATGCGTTGGAGACCACATGGTGCTTAGCGTCGTCATACTCCTTCTCGTTTACGCCCATGACGAATGTCTTGTCGACGTTTTTGCCGGGCGCCGAGATTACGACCTTTTTCGCACCCGCTTCGATATGCTGAGCGGCCGCACTGCGCTCAGTAAAGTGCCCGGTACACTCGAGCACTATATCGATCTCCATCTCCCTCCACGGAAGCTCCAGAGGGTTGTGGGAGCTCACTATCGCGATTTCGTGCCCGTCTATGACCAGCTTCTCGTTGCCGAACGTCTCTATTTTAAAGTCGGCCCTGCCGTGTACGGAATCGTACTTCAGCAGGTATGCGGCATCTTCGACGCTCGAGGTGTTGGCGGCGACTATCTCGCAGTCTGCCGGAAGGTTGTGTATATAGTGTCTGAGAACCTGATTCCCTATGCGTCCCAATCCGTTTACGGCTACTCTCTTCTTCATGACTCTTCTCCTTTTTTCGCTTGACTCAGATCTTTGGATATCGGAATGTAAAACTTTCCGAGGTACTCTTTCATCATTCTTCTGGCGCTGAACTTCGGCGCCACCGATCTCATGGACTCTTTCATCATCCTGACCCACCCGCCCGGAAGATCCCTCTCGTTAAGCGTATAGTAAAGTGGTACTATCTTCTGCTCGATCGTATCGTAGAGCGCGGCGGCATCGGCGGCATCGTCCGATGATTCACCGCCGAACGCCCAGCCGTTGTGCCCGTTGTAACCTTCGGGCCACCATCCGTCGAGACTCGAGCAGTGGATAGTACCGTTTATAGCCGCTTTCATTCCGCTCGTCCCGCACGCCTCCATGGGAATAAGAGGGTTGTTGAGCCAGACATCGCACCCTCTAACGAGATATTTGGCGACACTCTCGCCGTAATCTTCCACAAACGCTATTCGCCCCCTGAAGCGGGGATCCTGTGCCGTTTTGAAGATGTGCTGAAGTATCTTTTTCCCCGGGTTGTCGGAGGGGTGCGCCTTTCCCGAAAATACGATCTGCACCGGGCGTGCGAAGTTGTTGATTATCTTCTCGAGGCGGTCGAGATCGTGCAGTATCAAATCGGGCCTTTTGTACGATGTCATACGGCGCGCGAACCCTATGGTTAAAACATCGGGGTCGAGCATAACACCCTCCGCCATCGCCACGAGCGGGTCTATCCCCTCGTCGGCCCATTTACGCCGTACCCTCTCTCTTATGAAGTTGACCATGCGCACCTTGTAGATATAGTGCAGATCCCATATCTTTTTGTCGTCTATCTCCTCTATGCGGCTCCATACATCCTCGTTGTCCTGCATATGCAGCCAGTTCTCTCCCAGTTTGCGGTCGAGCTCCTCGAAGAGTTCGTCGCCGGTCCAGGTCGGTATATGTACACCGTTTGTTACGTAATCTATCGGAACCTCTTTTTCGTTTTCGTGGTCGAATACACTCTTCCAGATAGTGCGTGTAACGTCTCGATGCTTTTTGCTGACGGCGTTGCGGTAGCTGCACATCCTAAGCCCAA
>WGAW01000093.1 GCA_015494675.1 Hydrogenimonas sp.
CAGAGAGTACAATATCCGGGAGAGATAAAAGTGAACGTCATTCGCGAGACCCGGGCGATAAACTATGCCCGGTAATAAAGGTGCACACTTTTTTCAAAGGCGCAAGGCGCCGCGGGCCCGCCGGGAGACGTCGGAATTGAAAGCGAACCGCTTCGCTTTCGCGGCGTCGCACGCCGAGGCGGTATGTGGTAAGCATCCGCCTACGGCCGGACAAGCGGACACAGCGTCACGAAGCTCGGTCGCAGGATCAATCTCATAGAAGAAGGAGTGAATATATAATGTCAGAAAAAACGTTGAACAGATGCGGCCAGATTAAAGCATACTTTCGGCGCGAGGAGCGCTACGAGGGGCTGCAGCTTGTTTTCAAAGAGCACCCCGAACTTAAAGATGAGATACTAAAAGCGATAGACGAGACCATCAAGGAAACCGGTGCGAAACCCGCGATTTTTGAAAACAGCGAGAAGGTCGGCTCCACCCCATACGCTTTCTATATAGAGTTCAACGACGATTACGACAAAGACGGCGGTAATTTTTTCGAGATACTGCTTAGGAAGCTCGGTATAGACAAGTGTGAGCAGTAGCGGCTTCCGGATCAGCCGGATCTGTTTGCCTCCCCTTTTTGGGCGAGGTGCTCCTCTTCGTTTATGACCGAATCGTCGTAGGGGTCGAGGTGGATGTTGATCAACCAGTCGGCTTTCGGATCAATCGTTTTTATCTTCGCCTCTACATTGTCACCGATACGGTGGGCCTCCAAAAGAGATATATCGGGCGTAAATACAAGGTGGACGTCTACGAAGTAGTCGTTGCCCGCTTTTCTGGTCTTGAGCCAGTGGTAGTCGGTTACTCCCGGTTCCGACTCTATCACATCTTTAATTTTCTGAACAATCTCGTCATCCAGTGAGACGTCCAGCAGCACCAGCACACCCTCCTGAATGAGCTCGAATGCCGAATAGACGATATAGACGGCTATCAAGATACCCAAAATGGCGTCTATCAGATAAAACTCCGTAAAGTAGATGACCGCAAGAGAGACTAGTATGGCCGCGTTGCTTAGCAGGTCGGTTTTGTAGTGGAGTGCGTCGGATTTAATTACCATGCTCTGGGTGACGTTCGCCACATGGTTCAAAAACATCACAAGAGCGCCGGTAACGACTATCGAGATGAGCATGACCCCTATCGAGATATCCAGATGTGTGACAGGTTCAGCGTTTATCATCTTCTGGATCGCTTCGTAGAAGATGTAGATTCCCGATGCGGTAATGATCACACCCTCTATGACCGCGGCGATAGCCTCAATCTTGCCGCGCCCGTAGTTGAACTTTTCATCCGCCGGTTTTTCGGCGTTTGTGACGGCAAAGAGGTTGAACAGAGAGACGGCCAGGTCGAGCCCGGAGTCTATGGCCGAGGCCAGAACGGCAACCGACCCGCTTATGATACCTACGATCAGCTTTATAACGACGAGTGTAACGGCTACCGATGAGCTTACTATAGTCGCTTTTTTCTGCAGTGTCATGCTTGCTCTTCTCCAAAGTACAATGGCGGAATTTTATCCAACTTTAACTATAATCTTCTTTATGGATTTGGAAAAGATAATTTTAAAGAGCAGGGGGCGGCTTGAATGGAAAAACATAGCCCCTATCCGGGAGGCGATGTCGGAACTGCCGGAGATCGATGAAGTGGATGTAGAGCTGGGCGACTGGATAAAGCTCTCGTCGCCAGGTTGTACAGAAGAGCAAAAAGTGGCAGTAGAGCGTGTGGCGAAGATGATGAAGCCGTGGCGCAAAGGTCCTTTCGACCTCTTCGGCCTTCGCATAGACAGCGAGTGGCGCAGCTATATGAAGTATAATCTGCTCAGACCTTTTTTGGATCTGGAGGGTAAAAGTGTAGCGGATGTGGGTTGCAACAACGGCTACTATATGTTCAGAATGCTCGAGTTTTCGCCCTCTTCGGTCTTGGGTGTGGATCCTTCGCCGCTCTTTTTCAGCCAGTTCGAGCTTATAAACCGCTACATAAGGAGCGAAAGGCTGCGTTACGAGATGCTCGGGATTGAACATATGCCGGGATTTGCCGATATGTTTGATACGGTTTTGTGTCTTGGAGTACTTTACCACCGCAGCGATCCGATTGTGGCGCTGAAGGCTCTGAAACGCTCTTTGAAAAGAGGCGGCGAGCTGATACTCGATACGTTCATGATAGAGGGCGACGAGCCGATATGTCTGGTGCCGGAGTCGACATATTCGAAGATTTCGAACGTGCACTTTGTGCCGACCGTTCCTGCGTTGGAGAACTGGTGCAAAAAGGCGGGTTTCGAGCGCTTCGAGGTTCTTGCGGTGGTAAAGACGGAGCCCAAGGAGCAGCGCAAAACGGAGTGGATGGAGGGGCAGAGCCTGGAGGAATTTCTGGACCCGGAGAATCCTGATTTGACAGTTGAAGGCTACCCCGCACCGAGGAGGGTATATATAAGAGCCTACAGAAAGTAGAGGAAAGAATGGCAAAAGAGAAAGAGAGAGATGACAGACAGGAGTCCGGCATTGGTGAGGAGCGGCAGGGCCCTTCACCGGAAAATATAGAGCTGAACACGCATCGCCGTATAGATCAGTCGCTCTGCGGAACGCTTCTGGAGCTTAAAGAGGGGTATGCGAAGGTCGAACTTGAAGCCACGAGGCAGATGGCGGTGGATGAGATGGGTCTCGTTCACGGCGGTTTCACATTCTCCGCCGCCGACTTCGCGGCGATGGCCGCCGTAAACGACCCCAACGTCGTGCTTGTAAGCAGCGAGTGCCGGTTTCTCTCTCCGGTGAAGGTGGGCGACAGGGTTGTTTTCGAAGCGCGCGAGCAGTATAAGGAGTCGAGAAAACGGAAGATCAAAGTGATCGGAACATTCGAAGATATAAAAGTCTTCGAGGGGGACTTCATGGCTGTGGTGCTCGAGCGCCACGTTCTAAAGCTCAAACTCCTCAAAGAGGAGGAGTAGGCTATATCATCTCTATCCAGTAGGGGATGTTTCTCTTTTCCGCCCGGAGGGTGGTTTTGGGACCGTGGCCCGGATAGAGCGTCACATCTTTTGGATAGTTCATCGCCCTTTTTAGGCTCTGTTTCATCGCTTCGGGATCGGAGTAGGGGAAGTCTACCCGTCCGATCGACCCTCTAAAGAGAAAATCTCCGCAAAACCAGTTGTCGCCTATCTCGATTGCGCTGCATCCCGGGGTATGTCCAGGAAAGTGCAGGAATGTCACCTCTATACCTCCGATCGTATATTTTGCATCCGGTTCCACCGCTACATCCGCACGGCTTTTTGGAACTCCCTGTCCGAACGGATCTTTTTCGAGCATGAACAGATCGTATCTGGGGCAGTAGATCGGAATTTTCAGCAGCTCTTTGAGCTCTCTGTTACTCCATACATGGTCGAAATGGCCGTGTGTGTTCAAGATGGCCGCAGGTGAGCGGACATTTTTCATGACCCACTCGGTCGCCCCGACACCGGGGTCTATAATGAGCTCTTTCCCATTCTGAGTTACTATGTAGCAGTTAGTCTGGTACTGTCCCATTGGTTTTACTTTTATCTGCATGAAACCGAAATCCTTTTATAATACTCTTTATGAATACCACCGACTTCTTCACCCTCGCGTTACAGGCTCTGAACGAGAGCGATCCCGGCACCAAATGTTCTCTTGTCGAGAAATTGTACTCAAAATTGAAAGAAGGGATCCTTACATTCGACCACTCACAACCTGTTGTCGAGAAAGAGCGCCCATCATACGCCGATTTCGCCGTTATCGTAAAACCGGCCGAAGTACCTAGCCGAAAGCGCTTCGATACCAAAGAGGGGCAGGGGATTCTTCTTCATAGCATCGCCCATATAGAGTATAGCGCCATCGATCTGGCGCTCGATTCGGCCTATCGTTTCAGAGATATGCCTATGGAGTATTATATAGACTGGATCGAGGTGGCGGATGATGAGGTGAGACACTTCAGGATGCTGGAGGAGTTGATGACAAAGATCGGTGTGAAATACGGCGACTACCCTGTGCATACACTGCTCTTTGACGCCGGAAAAAAGAGCGG
>WGAW01000094.1 GCA_015494675.1 Hydrogenimonas sp.
GCCGGGGAGGGCTTCTGCTCAATTCTGGCGTGCAATATATAGCCTCCGCTCTTGCGTTGTGCTGCTACCAGTACCTAACTCTGCCGGTATCGACATGTATAAAACCGGATTTCGGGTAGTACCCTACACCGCCGCGCCGGAGCTCTCTTGCCGCAAGACGAAGAGTTTCGAGCCCGATACCCGGAAGATTCACATCGATCGCGCGTCCCTGCATATGGAGACTCCTTTTCGCCACACCCGAAGTTCTTCTTCTCAAAGCGTCATTGGTTTTCGGCGAGCGGTAACCCGATATCACATGAAAAGAGGCATTCGAACCCACGGCGGTTTTAAGATCGTGAAGAAGGTCGAAAAGAGAGGTGTCTATCGGGTGTGTCTCTCCCGTTCTGAAATCTCTTAGGAGATGGTTGAGCCGAGCGATTTCGTCGTATATGTAGCGCCCCTCCGCCCAATATACGGCATCCGCCTTTTCGGAAGTGTGAATATTGTAGAGTGACACACTTTTTACCGAAACCTCGGTAGAACTTTTTGCAAGAACAATATTCGGGAAAGCCAAAACGGCTGCCGCGGCGGCACTTTTTTTAAGAAAATCCCTTCGATTCAAATCTGTTTTCATCATACTCTTATAATCGATTCTTTTGAAATAATTTTAACGCAACGCCGAAGGTTTCGCATAGAGCGTTTGTATTCATTTAAAAAAGGCCGTTTTCGCATGCTTCGGGCCGTCCGTGAAATTGTCGATGTAATTGCGCATCATTCGATCGTACCCGTATATGTCCGGCAGGAAGTGGACTCTCCCTCTCTCATCGGTATACGCCGTCATATAGAGAATATAGACCGGCATCGGTTTTGCGAGCCCTACCTCCCTCTCTCTCTTTTTTATTATCTCTTTCACTATCTCTTTATAGCTCCATCTGCCGCTCTCTTCATCGGCAAAGAGTGCGTGAAAGAGCTCTACAGGCTTCTGCACCCTGATACATCCGGAGCTCATCGTACGCTCTTCATACTCAAAAAGATGGCTATCGGGTGTATCATGGATATAGATATCAAGATCGTTCGGAAACATGAATTTTACAAAACCGAGGTAGTTTTCGGGCCCCGGTTTCTGGATAAATATGAATGGAATATCTCCGCCGTCATAGCGGCTCCAGTCGATGCTTCTCATATCTACAGACTCGTTGCCGTCCATACTTCTGCTAACCGTTATTCCTAACTTCTCCAGATAGTCGAACCTGCCCGCTTTGAGTTTTGGAAGAATATCCTCCCTAACTACGGTTTCAGGAGCTCTCCAGTAAGGGTTCAAAACGGCATAACTGAGCAGATCCGAAATCATCGGGGTGGGGCGGTCTTTGCGGCCGACGACCGTTTTCATCTTGAGCGACGGGGAATCTCCCCTGTAAAGGGTCAGTGTAAATTCGGGAATGTTGGCAACTATGAAATCTTCGCTTCCGCCGGTCAGCCACCTGAGCCTCTCAATATTAAGTTTTATAAGAGAGATTTTTTGCCCGATCGGAGTGTTTATCGCCGCCAGCGTCTTCGGGCCCACTATTCCGTCGCTTCTAAGAGAGTGACGCCTCTGAAAAAGTTTTACCGCCTCCTCAAGAGTCTTGTCGAAAAGAGTGTTTGAAAAGTCCGAATCGTTCAGGTCACCGCTTTCAAAAAGTCGTTCTCTGATCAACTTCACAACCGCCGACCTATCCCCCCTTTTCAGCAGCCGGGAAATCTGCGGCACTCTCTTCCATCCTCCCTCTGCCTCGACTATTTCATATCTTCTCAAAGCATCTTCCAGGCGCCGAAGCAAAATATTCTCTCCCTCTTCTAGACCCCTCTTCGCCCTGCCGTCGATATAGATCTGACCACCGTAAATCTTACGCGGATCCAGACACCCGTCTCTTCTGTCGGAAATATATAGCGAAAATGCACGGTTCAACAGGAGGTTCAACCGAGATTCAAACTTGTCTGAGAGAAGGGATTTCTGAAGCAGTCCGTCTATCCGTTCAAGGCCGTAGCGCTCTTTTGAACATAAAATAGAAGAGTCCGCCCTTATTGCCGTAAGAAGCGAATAGGCATCTTCCGTAAGTCTGCCCCCCGCTATCCACGAGCGCTTCGGATCGTCAGAAATCGCTCTGTCCGTAATAGACGGTTGCGCCGCAAATAGGCTCAAAGATACGATAAAAACGGAAAAGATAGAGAGCCTTAACGGGAGTCTCATTCCGGCTATTCCGACTTCTCCCAAACAGTCTTGTCGGGCGTATCCATAAGCTGTATGCCGAGCCGGGCCAGTTCAGATCTTATAGCATCCGCTTTTTCGAAATCTTTTCTCTTCTTCGCTTCGGCACGTTCGCGCACCAGCTCCTCGATCCTCTCTATCTCCTCTTCGCTCATACCTATGCGGAAATAGTCGTAAGCATCCTTGCGGCCGATACCGAGAAGCTCTCCGAGCCACTCGATATTTGCGGCGATTTCACGTTTGAAAGCCTTATCTTTCGGATTCGCGTCGAGATGTTCGTTGGAGTGCGCCACCATCTCGTCCACGACAGCCAGTGCCGCGGATATGTTTAGATCGTCACTAAGGGCGTCGAGCAGCTCTTTTTGGAAAACGGAGTCGGCTTCGCCCGCTTTTGTGCCGTAAATCCGCTTTTTGAGTCTGTAGAGTCTGTCGAGCCGCTTTTTGCTCGATAGAAGATCCTCTTCGTTGAAGTTGAAGTTGGCGCGGTAGTGGGTTCCGAGCAGGTAGAACCTCAATACCTCCCCGTCGTACACCTTCAGGGCATCCTTTATGTAGAAGCTGTTTCCCAGGCTCTTGCTCATCTTCTCGCCGTCGATATTTACGAATCCGTTGTGCATCCAGTATTTGGCCAGCCTCCTGTGTGTGGCGCAGCGGGTCTGCGCCGCTTCGTTTTCGTGGTGCGGGAAAAAGAGGTCGGCTCCGCCGCCGTGTATATCTATCTCGTACGGTTCATCCCTGTAGGCGACAAATGCGTCTATCATGGCGGAGCACTCTATGTGCCACCCCGGACGGCCGCGCCCGAACGGTGAGTCGTAACAGATATCATGCTCCTTGCACGCCTTCCAGAGCGCGAAATCGCGCGGATGGCGTTTACCTTCTTCATGTTCGATTCTCGACCGGCTCTCCTCTTCGTCCGCACACCTGTGCGAGAGTGAGCAGTACTCTTTGTCCTTTGTAGTGTCGAACCAGACCGTTCCGTCGTCTCCTTTATATGCGCATCCGTTTTCGAGCAGCTTGGAAATCATCTCTACGATATGGCCTATGGATTCGGTAGCCTTCGGAGAGATATCGGCATCCATGACTCCGAGCGCCTCCATATCTTCGAGATAACGCTCCGTATATCTCTTTGTTATGGTCTCTATCGGTTCTCCGCTTTCGAGTGACCTCTTTATTATCTTGTCGTCTATATCGGTTATGTTTCTGGCAAAAAGTACGCGATAACCCAACGCCACGAGGGTACGCCTGAGCAGATCGAAAGCTATAGCGCTTCTGGCGTGTCCCAGATGCGCATCGTCGTATACCGTAGGGCCGCAGAGATAGATGCGTACCTCGTTGTCGCGCAACGGTTCGAGAGGGAGTTTGCACTTCCGGACAGAATCATAAATAAGCATCGACTACCACCTTGATACCCCATGCGAAAAGCGCACATACAGTGATGAAAACGAGCGACAGGGGTGCATATTTTGAGCGCATTATATCCAAAAAGATATCTCTTCCGATCGCTTTGAGCGTAAAGAAGAGGAGTATCCAACCGCTCAAACTGCTGGCCAGCGCAAGGCCCGGAGCCTCCATGGGGGCTATTAGAAGCAGAGAAAAGAGAATGTTGAAACCTAACGATTTCGCTGCGATCTTCGCAGCTTCCGCCTGGCGATGGGAGGCGTAGAGCCAGAGAGAGAAGAGCTTGGCCAGGCCGAAGGGAACGAGTCCGGCAAGATACATCACGAGCACGGCAGAGGTGTTTTGCGTATCGGTTGCGTCAAACTCACCTCTTTCAAAAAGGAGTTGCACTATCTCATAAGATAGAACGACGCCGACGGCGGTCGCTCCTCCAAGCAGTCCCACCAGCAGCCAAAAAACCCTCTTAGACTCCGCTTTGGCCTCTTCGATGAGCCCCCTTTTCAGAAGCTTGCTGACGGTCGGAAAGAGTGCGACAGAAGCGGCCGTAGCAAAGAGTGCGAGCGGAAGCTGAAAAAGGCGGTTGGCGTAGAAAAGGTAGCTTATGGATCCGCTTACAAGAAATGAGGCGAGCCATGTATCGATAAAAGATGATAGCTGCGCCGTCGAGTTTCCCAGGACCGACGGGAAAAATCTACCGCTGAACCGCTTGAGCTCTTTTTGGCTCTCGTCTCTCTTTTTTCCAAGATAGGCAAACCCTCCGGCAAGCATCCTGCAAAACCCTTTCCGCCCCGCTATCCATAGATGGATCGCCAGTTGGAGGACTCCGCCTATCAGAACAGAAATGCTCAACGCATAAACAATGGTCTGAGGGTCGTCACGGCGGAAAAACAGAAGTGCCGTTATCATCGAGATGTTCAAAAGAGCGGTAGAGAAGGCCGTTGTGGCGAAGTGCTCCTTATACTGCAGAAGCGCGGACAGAAACGTGACGAGAAAAATGAGATCGAGATAGTAGAAATTTATCGCCACCAGCGGCGCCGCCGCCGCAACCGCTTCGTCGCTGAAACCGAGTGCAATGACCTTCGTTATCTCTTCACTGAAGAGGGTGACGAGCAACGAGACGCCCATAAGAAAGAGAAAGAAACGGATCAGTACGGCGACGGCGAAAACGCTTCTGTTCTTCGATGCTATGAACGAAGGCAAAAAACTCTGTACAAACGCACCCTCGGCGAAGATCCGTCTGAAGAGATTGGGGAGTTTGAACGCTACGAAAAAGATGTCCGAATATATATTCGCCCCGAGAACCGATGCGGTGAGCAGGTCGCGGACAAAGCCGAAAATGCGTGAGACCAGAATACCCGCACTGTTTGTGAAAATGGAGCGAAAACGCATTGAAAAAGAGCCTTTTCCTATTGACCTGTCTATCGATTGATGATATTTTAACGATAATTAGATAAAATATAGATATTTTTTTACCGGCAGCATAGACCGGATCATCACTGAGCAGGACAAAAGCATGGGTTTTTTCGACAAGGTATTCGGAAGTGACAAGGACAACAAGCCCGAAAAGAAGGGTACGGGAGCCGCCAGTTTCACTCCCGTTGTAGTTACGACCGACGATGTCGCCCAGACTCTGCACGATACGGCTCTCAAGTACAAAATAAACTCCGCCGCACTCGATATAAGGGTTCTCTCGTTTAAGACCCTTATCAAAATGAACCCGAAAGAGGAGGAGTGGACGGAGGTGGAAGATGGAGAGTGGGAGAAGTTCAACAGACCGGAGATTCTCCTAAGCCCCGATTTTCAGGTGAAGCAGAGTTACGAACTCGAGATATTCCGATACAAAGATGAGCCGTGGAAAAGCGACCTGCAACTGCATATCGGCTCCAACAAGGAGAAGAACAGAGTAGTCTGCACCGTAAAAGCCGGGTCTATTATAAGAAAAGCCGAAAATCTGAAGTCGAAAATCAAAAACATGATTGTCGGGAAGATGCTGCGCTCCCGAATATTGATAGAGCTCTGGGATGTCAATTTCGATAGCGCCATAGACGACCTGACGGCGAAAGCTCTCGTACAGGATCAATATATTCTTCCCGAAGATCTCTCTTTCGATATTTGTGTATGTTTCGCTTCGCAAAAGCCCGTCAATGACGAGTTGATTCTACACTATAAAAACAAAAACGAGGAGGAGCGGGAAGGCGACAGGGTGGATCACTCCAAACGCGGCTTCATACAGGCGGTAGAGAAGGGTGAAACGGTTATAGAGTATATCAAGCCGCAGCCGGGAAAACCGGGACGCAACTGCCAGGGAATCTATATTCCGGTACCCGAACCTCTCGAAAAGTTCAAACCGGAATTCAGTGTAAGCGAGATGATAGAGGTAGAAGAGGATGATACCAGAATTCTTTATCGTGCCAAACGCGGGGGATATGTCGTTTTTAAAGATAACACATACGACATCCACGACTCTATGGAGATCGACGAGGTAAGCTTCAAAAAGACAGGCTCCATAGATGCCGGAGTAGAGACCGAAGTGAAACTCCACATAAGCGAATCGGATCACATGAAAGATGCGATAGGAACCGGTGTGGAGGTAGAGGCTACCGAAGTGAAGGTCGAAGGTAACGTGGGAGCTTCCGCGATCGTCAAAGCCGAAGAGGTTTCGATAGGGGGCCAGACTCACCAGACAAGTAAAATCTATGCCAAAACTGCTGTAATAAATGTACACAGGGGATATGTAGAGACCACTGAAGATCTGCAGATCACACGCCTTGAAGGGGGTGTCGCCGAAGCGAAAAAAGCCAAAATTTCGCAGATGATAGGCGGGGAGGTGAAAGC
>WGAW01000095.1 GCA_015494675.1 Hydrogenimonas sp.
TACTGGGAGCGATATCGTCAGATCGGACAGGAGACGATGCCTTTCTAGGCTCCCCGTACAACCTTTTTGTCAGATTTAATTTGATATAATCAGCCAAAATTTCTCTTTTAAAGGTAGGCGTATGCTGCTTTTCACTCCCGGCCCGACTCCGGTTCCCGAAGCTGTCCGTATGGCGATGGCGGGACCCACCATTCACCACCGCACACCGGAATTTGAAGCGATTTTCAAAGAGGCCAGAGAGCGTCTGATGAGACTCTTCGGTATGGACGAGACTGTTGTTCTGGCCTCCAGCGGTACAGGTGCCATGGAGGCGTGCGTTACCAATCTGGGCATGAAGAAGGTTCTGACGGTAAATGCCGGCAAGTTCGGTGAGCGTTTCGGAAAGATAGCGCAGGCTTTCGCTCTCGAGACGGTGGAGCTGAAGTACGGCTGGGACACTCCGGCGGATGTGGAGGATGTTAAAGCGGCACTTGCCGACGATCCGGATATCGACGCATTCTGCATACAGGTGAGCGAGAGTGCCGGAGGCCTTAGGCATCCGGTAGAGGAGATAGCCGCCGCGATAAAGGAGATAAATCCTGAAATCATGGTGATTGCCGACGGCATTACCGCAGTAGGGGTAGAGCCGATAGATACTTCGAATATCGATGCACTCATAGCCGGAAGCCAGAAGGCGCTTATGCTGCCGCCCGGCATGGCCATGATAGGTTTGAGCGACGCTGCGGTAAGGAAGATTGGGGAAGGAAAGGGGTACTACTTCAACCTCTCCAGCGAGATAGCCAAACAGAGAAAGAACACTACAGCTTACACAGCACCGACCACTCTGATAATAGGGCTGAACAAAGTGCTGGAGATGATAGAAGCCGAAGGGTATGAGAGCTTCTACCGCAAAACAAGGGCCCGCGCCCTTGCGAGCAGAGCGGCCCTGGAGGCGATTGGTTGTATTCTCTACCCCAAAACACCGGCACTTTCGATGAGTACGGTTTACGATGAAGAGGCGGATGCGGTCAGATCGATTCTCAAAACCGAATTCGGAGTAAATATTGCCGGAGGGCAGGATCATCTGAAAGGGAAGCTATTCAGGATAAACCAGATGGGCCTGATCCCCGTGCACGAGAGTGCGTGGGTCGTAAATGCCATAGAGTGGGCTTACGACAGGCTGGATCGCCGCACATACGACGGCCTCGCTTCAAAAGTATTTAACGAAGTCTACTACGCAAACGAGAAACAATGATATTCGAACACGAGATACCCGCCGGAAGCAGGCTCTATTTCGGCGCGAGCGCAAAGCTGAAGCGAGAGATGGAGAAAATAGCCAGCAGAATACTGGAAGAGGAAGGTTTTGAAGAGATAGCCACACCTCTTTTTTCGTATCATCAGCATCAGAGCATCCGTGATACCAGAGAACTTGTCCGCCTGAGCGACCCCGCAAACAGAGAGGTGACCCTGAGAGCCGACAGCACAATAGATGTCGTCAGGCTCGTCACCAAGCGGCTGGGTCGCTCTACAGCCCAGAAAAAGTGGTTTTATATACAGCCGGTATTCCGCTACCCGACAAACGAGATAAACCAGATCGGTGCGGAGTGCATCGACGGCACACTTGCGCAGATGCTCGATGTTACGATGGGGCTTTTCGATGCGTTCGATGTAGACCCTGTTCTGCAGGTATCCAATATTCGGATACCTGTGCTTATTTCGACGGAGTTCGGGATACCTCTTGAATGGTTCTCATCGATGCAGATAGAGAAGCTTCTAGGCACCGAGCATGAATGGCTCGGCAGACTTGCGAAGGTACAGCACCCGGAACAGCTCGACTCCGTAATGGATGAGGTACCGCAGATTCTGCGCCCCGAACTTCAGAAGATGAGAGACCTTGTAGATACGTGCAGTGCGCGCCAGTCTGTTCTTGCACCGCTTTATTATGCGAAAATGAGATATTATGACAGTCTCTTTTTCAGATGTTTCATAGACAATACCCCGCTTGCAAGCGGCGGACACTTTATAAACGACGATATTACAGCAGCCGGATTCGCGCTCTATACCGATGCGCTTATCGAGGTGAAGACAAAAGGAATTAACGGATGAAGCAGGCGGATCTTATAGTCGGTCTTCAGTGGGGAGACGAAGGAAAGGGCAAAATCGTCGATATGATGGCGCAGGAGTATGAGGTGGTTGCACGTTTTGCCGGCGGCCACAATGCCGGACACACTATTGTCACCGACGGTAAAAAGTATGCGCTTCACCTGATACCTTCCGGAATACTCAATCCTGAAGCGGTAAATATCATCGGAAACGGGGTTGTAGTCTGCCCTACCAATCTGATGAAAGAGATGGAGCAGTTCGACAATTTGGAAGGACGCCTCTGGCTGAGCGACAAAGCGCACCTGATACTGCCCTACCACCAGATGATAGACCAGGCGAAAGAGCGCCTTCGCGGAGCCAAGGCGATAGGAACTACAGGGCGCGGCATAGGTCCCGCATATGCAGACAAAATCTCACGCTCCGGCCACAGGGTGGGAGAGCTCAAAGATATCGATACGCTCTTCGAGAAGGTTGTGGAGTTTCTGCAGCAGAACCGTCCTATACTCGACGCTATGGGAGTCGACTGTCCCGACGAAGATGCTCTGAAAGAGGATCTCAAACGTTATAGAGACGGCCTGATGCCTTATATTACCGACACTACGCAGATGATTTGGAGAGAGTTGGCCGAAGGGAGGAAAATACTCCTGGAAGGTGCGCAGGGCACGATGCTCGACATCGACCACGGCACATATCCATACGTCACAAGCTCAAATACCGTTGCCGGCGGCGCATGTACCGGAATGGGGCTCGCTCCAAAAACGATAGGCACGGTGACCGGAATCGCCAAAGCCTACTGCACGAGGGTGGGTAACGGACCCTTCCCGAGTGAAGATTTGGGCCCGGACGGCGAGAGGCTGAGAATCCAGGGGCATGAGTTCGGAACCACTACAGGACGCCCCAGAAGATGCGGATGGTTCGATGCGGTGGCTATACGGTACGCCTGCGCGCTGAACGGATGCGATCGCATAGCGCTTATGAAGCTCGATGTCCTCGACGGTTTTGAAACGATCAAGGTCTGCACCGGGTACGAGTTCGAAGGGGAGTTGATAGATTATGTCCCCTATGACCTGGAGCATGTAAAACCGGTCTACGAAACGTTTCCGGGATGGGAGAAGGTCGAAGGGATAAGCGAGTACGACGAACTTCCCGATTCGGCCAAAGCCTATATCGAGACGATAGAGAGGGTCAGCGGTGTCAGGGTCGGAATAATTTCTACCAGCCCTGACAGAAGCGATACAATAGTGAGATAGAGGATGCCGAAAAACTACCGCGCCCTGACGAAACTGCGAAAAAGAGAGTTGGAGCAGGCCGAGCAGGCGCTGATGGCGGTAAACTCGAAACTGGATAAGCTGAGGCGAAAAAGGGAGAGGTTGAGGGAGGATGAGCGTAAAACGGTGCTGCCTCAAAGCGGAGACGGTGCGCAGGTAGCCGGTGTACTGGCGCAAAAGAGGAGTATACAGCTCTCCCTTAAAGCGGCAGAGGCACAGATAGAGGGCCTGCTGAAGGTGAAAAAGCAGCGCCAGGCCGAACTCAAGTCTGCCAATATCGCATATGAGCAGGCAAAGAGTATCGAATCCAGAGTTTTGGAGGAGATTTTTAAAAGAGAGGCGAGACGAACGCAAAACAGTCTCGACGAGATAGCTTCTCAGCAATTCTGGCGCCTGAACAGCGCAAAAAAGGATCATGGTTGAAAAAGCTGCTTCTTCTGACAGTTCCTTTTATCCTTCTTGCCCAATCTTCCGAGCCCCTCGAGTGCAGCAAAATTTTTGAAGATAAAAAGCAGGAACTGGAGCTTAAACTCGAGCAGATAGACGAGCAGAGGCAGGCGTACGAGGCTTTGAAAGACGCAACGGAGGCGATGCTGAAGAGAAAAGAGCAGAAGCTGAAAAAAGAGA
>WGAW01000096.1 GCA_015494675.1 Hydrogenimonas sp.
GGGTAAGACCTACTAGCGCCGGTCTCGGAGGTACGATAGTGTGGCCGAAAAATTCGGCTATATCGAAACCTATGGAGCTTGCACCCAAAGAGGCGAAACTGAGCCCGCCGGTAGCGACGAGCACCCTGCGGGCGTAGAATCTGCCCGAAGAGCTCTCTATGCAAAAGCCCTCACCATCTCTCTTTACGTTTTGCACCTCCGTTTCATACCGTATAGGCACACCTTTTACCGAATCGAGAAGAAGATCTATCAGCTCGCGGCTGCTCTTTTTGCAAAAGTACCGGCTCTCTTTTTTCACTGCCGGCTCGAGCCCTCTCTCTTCTAAAAAACGGAGAAGATCCCGGTTGTCGAAACAGTTGAATACCTTCTCTATAAAGGCGGGATCGCCCAGGTAACATGAGGATGAAAGATTTTCGTTTGTGATGTTGCAGCGGCCGCCGCCGGATATTTTAATCTTGGCCGCCGGATACGAGTTGTGCTCGAGAATGAGCAGATCTTTTCGAGTGGAGAGCGCGGCGGCCATAAGGCCGGCCGCACCCGCTCCGAGAATTATTAGTTCGTGCCTCTGCACAGTCTATCGGCGGCTGGAGCTTCTGTTTCTGCCGCCGCCGCTTCTGCGTCTTCGACCGCCGCTCTTTTTCGGCTTTTCGCCTACTCCGCTGGCGGCCATCATCCGTTTGACTTCCTCTTCACTGAGCCCGATTCCGGTACCGCCCGGCTTGAGCAGGCCGCTCTCCAGAACGATCGAAATGAGCTTGTATGCAATCTTTTGCGGAGCCATCTCGTCGGTAAGGCTTTCGTAGATCTTAACGGCGGTGTCGTCTATTCCGGCGGCACGTACGAGTTCCGCGAATCTCTCCGCGATATCTTCGTTACCTTCGCCGGCTTCGTCTACAAAACCGTACTCCATCTTCGTACCCACCTTCTGGCGGATGCGCTCGAGCTCTTTGAACTCCAGAGGGGTGACGAGTGTTATCGCCGTACCCTTTTTACCCGCGCGGCCGGTACGGCCGATACGGTGCACATAGCTTTCGGGATCGAACGGAATGTGGTAGTTGAATACATGGCTGACACTCTCTATGTTCAGTCCGCGTGCCGCGACGTCGGTAGCTACGAGAATATCTATATCTCGTCCCCGGAATCCCTTTATCACCTCCATACGGTCACGCATCTCCATATCCCCGTGAAGACCTCTGGCATTGATCCCCTGCGCCTGCAGAAGCTCCGCGACACGATCGACCTCGCGTTTCATGCGGCAGAAGACGATCGCCTTTTCGGGCTCCTCTCTGTCCAGAAGGCGCACTATGGCGTCGTCTCTGTCCTTCTCTTCTATGACATAGTAGAGCTGCCGAATATCCTTGTTTGTAGTCTCCTTCTTCGTCACCGAGACGAATTTCGGCTCATGAAGTATATGGCGCGCGAGATCCTTTATAGGCTCCGGCATCGTCGCGGAGAAAAGAAGAGTCTGACGCTGCTGTGGAAGGTAGCTGAATATCTCTTTTATATCGTCCAGGAAGCCCATGTCGAGCATCTCGTCGGCTTCGTCGAGAACTACGATAGAGGGGTTGAAATCCTCCAGTTTGCCGGAGCTGAGCATATCCAGAAGCCGTCCGGGGGTGGCGACGACAACCTGCGCTCCGCGGCTTATGAGATCGAGCTGGCGCCTGTAGCTCTGCCCGCCGTATACGCTGACCGTTCTTATACCGGCGAAACGGCCCAGGCTGAAGAGTTCGTCGCTGACCTGCGTCGCCAATTCGCGGGTAGGCGTTATGACGAGCAGGTCAACCCCGTTTCTCCACTCTATATTGTTGAGTGCAGGCAGACCGAACGCCGCCGTCTTTCCCGTACCTGTATGGGCCTGGCCAACAACATCGTGACCCTCGAGGATCAGGGGAATCACCTTCTCCTGTATCGGGCTGGGGACCTGAAATCCCATACGCTGAATCGCGCGCATGATGGGCTGTTTGAATCCGAAATCGGAAAAACGCACTGTAGGCTCTTTTTCTTGTTCGCTTTGTTGAATGGTCTCTTGTTCCATCTGAAATGTGACTCTTTGTGTTGAAGTATGGCTTCGAGCGACGCTGTCGGCACTTTTTAATACCGGCGGAGCGGTCGGAACGCTCATATGGTCGATCGAAGTCTCTTTACCGACGGCACGCATTAGATGCTCCCAAGCTCTGCGCCTGTCGGTGCCCATCTGGTAAATATACGGAGGTATATTCGCTGTAGACGGGAAGAACCGGCCGTTAAGGCCGGGTGTCAGGATGGCGCATTATAGCACAAAGGGTTGAAGTTAAACTCTGAAGCACCAAAGCAGATATAATATTTTAAGAAATTTTCAATGCCGACCTATTGTAGAGCCAAAAATCCGTATAGTTATCTGAACATGGGTATGTCGAGTTATAGCGTGATTGGCAAAATAACGGATTCTAATGTACAAAATCCTCAGGCTACAATACTATCGATCCACATCGGCCAGAACGAAAGCGGTTGAAACCTCCACGCCGTTACGACGAAGCTCTCCGTATGCCTCCTGCAGTGTCAGACCGGTGGTAACTATATCGTCCACAAGCACGGCCTCTATTTCGCTTTGGCCGCTGTAGCCAAACCTTCTCGGATTTTGCAGCCTGAAAGAGAGAGGCTGTCCGGCATACGATACGCGGTTTTGTGCCCTGAGTACGTTCCATAAAGGTTTATAACCGCGCTTTTGGAGCTGTTTTGCCAAAACGGCCGTATGGCTGTAGCCGCCTGAAGAGTCGTCGTCTATCGGGAGGACATAGATGTCTCTATCCGGCATATCCAGGATTTTGAATGTTTCGTGCGCGACTATATTGTAAACGATCCATCCGTGCGGCAAATGTTTGGTGAGTAAAAAGGGCTCTAACTCATCATACGAGTAGAAGCTGACCACATCGAGTCCGCACCCGAGACGCCGCATTTTAGGCCGGGGAGCGAAAGATAGCTTCCTGCACTCTCTGCAGAGAGGTGAAAACGCCAATCTTCCGCAACTGAGGCAGCGCAACAGAAACCTCCTCTTCAAAGAGTAGAAAAGCGGGGCAAAGCAGAAGCCCTGGGCTCGCTTCTCAATCTATCTTCAATACGGCCAGGAACGCATCCTGCGGAAGCTGCACTTTGCCGATCGCCTTCATACGCTTTTTTCCCTCTTTCTGCTTTTCGAGCAGTTTTCTTTTTCTGGTGATGTCTCCACCGTAGCATTTGGCTGTAACGTTTTTACCCATCGACTTTACGGTCTCTCTGGCTATCACCTTGTTGCCGATGGAGGCTTGCACCGCGACTTCGAAAAGCTGGCGCGGAATAAGCTCTTTCATGGCCTTGACAAGCTCCCTGCCCCGCTGCTGCGCCTTTTCTCGCGGCACGATGATGCTCAGGGCGTCCACCACATCACCCGCCACGCGCACATCGAGCTTCACGAGGTCGCCTTCGCGATACTCTATAGGCTCATAGTCGAAGCTTGCGTACCCTTTCGTGGCACTTTTTAGCTTGTCGTAGAAATCTACGACAATCTCGTTCATCGGCACCGCGTATACCAGCATCACCCTCTCTTCGTTGAGATACTCCATCTTCTCCTGAACACCGCGCCTGTCGGCCATCATTGTAATGATGTTGCCCAAGAACTCTCTGGGCGTTATTATAGTCGCACGTACATACGGCTCGTAGATTTTTGCGATCTTCCCGCTGTCGGGCATTTCGCTCGGGTTCTGCACCTCCACTGTCGTACCGTCGGTGAGCTCCACCCTATAGATTACGGTAGGGGCGGTCGCTATCAGATCAAGACCGAACTCCCTTTCGAGGCGTTCTTTCACGACCTCCATGTGCAGCATTCCCAAAAAACCCACACGAAAACCGAAACCGAGCGCCACCGATGTTTCGGGCTCGTAACTGATGGAGGCGTCGTTCAGTCTGAGTTTGTCGAGTGCATCCCTAAGCTCTTCGAATCTGTCGGTATCTATGGGGTAGAGACCGGCGAAAACGAAAGGTTTGGCCTCTTTGAAGCCGCCGACGGGCTCTTCGGTAGGGTGTCTGGCGTCGGTTATCGTATCGCCCACCGCGACATCGCTGACATTTTTGAGCCCCAATACGACAATTCCCACTTCGCCGGTCTTTATCTCCTCCGTTTTTGTAGGTTTCATGGGGTGAGGATATGTAAGATCGAGCACCTGGTGCTTTTTGCCGGTACCCATAATGAGCACCTCCTGCCCCTTTTTGATGCTTCCGTCAAACACCCTCACGAGTGCAAGTGCACCGAGGTAGTTGTCGAACCAGCTGTCGTAGATTATCGCCTTGGTCGGAGCGTTTTCGTCTCCGTGCGGCGGCGGCACCCTATCTACGATCGCATCGAGGAGTTCACGCACCCCCTGGCCCGTTTTGGCACTCACATATATTGCCCCGCTACAGTCGAGCCCTATAGTCTGCTCTATCTCTTCAACAACCCTGTCCGGATCTGCGGCCGGCAGGTCTATCTTGTTTATGACGGGAATGATTTCAAGATCGTTTTCAAGCGCGATATAGACATTCGCTATTGTCTGGGCCTCCACCCCCTGCGAAGCGTCGACTACAAGCAGCGCCCCCTCGGAAGAGGCGAGAGACTTGCTCACTTCGTAGCTGAAATCGACATGGCCGGGTGTGTCGATAAGGTTTAGGATATAGGGCTGACCATCTTTGACATACGTGAGGCGGACGCTTTGGGCTTTGATGGTGATACCCCTCTCCTGCTCTATATCCATCGTATCCATCATCTGGCTGCCGAGCTCTCGTTCGGTCACCGCTCCGCACTCCTGTATGATTCGGTCGGCAAGAGTGCTTTTACCGTGGTCGATGTGGGCGATGATAGAGAAGTTGCGAATCTTTTCCTGCACTTGAAACCTCTTGTATTAATTTGACCTCCCCGTCAGGAGAAGAGAGAGTTTACACTCTCGTTGTGGTATACGCGCCTGATCACTTCGGCAAAAAGCGGTGCCGCCGGAAGTACCGTGATCTTTTCGCACGACTCCTTGAGAGGAAGCGTGTCCGATACCACCAGTTCGTCCAGCTCCCCTTCACGAAGACGATCGTATGCCGGCCCGCTCAAAACCGGATGGGTACAGCACGCTATGACGCTCTTCGCACCGTGCTCTTTCAGAGCGGCGGCACCTTTTACGATCGTGCCTGCCGTATCTATCATATCGTCTACCAGAACGACGTTTTTGCCCGTGACATCCCCGATGATGTTCATGACTTCCGATTCGTTGGCCTTCTCGCGACGCTTGTCGACGATGGCCATTTCGACACCGAGACGTTTGGCGAAGTATCTGGCCCTGGCCACCCCTCCGATATCGGGGCTGGCGACAACCAGATCTTCGAGATTTTTCGATTTTATATGGTTGATAAAGAGTATCGCACCGTAGAGGTTGTCGACAGGAATATCGAAAAATCCCTGTATCTGCCCCGCATGAAGGTCCATCGTAACGACTCTGTCTATTCCCGCCACCTGGATCAGGTTCGCTACAAGCTTCGCGGTGATAGGAACTCTGGGGGCGGCCTTCCTATCCTGCCTTGCGTATCCGAAGTATGGAACGACGGCGGTAATGGAGCGTGCAGAACTCCTGCGCAGGGCATCGGTCATTACAAGTAACTCCATAAGGTTGTCGTTAGAGGGCGCTCCGGTAGACTGTACGATAAATACGTCTCGTCCGCGTACGCTCTCGCTGATTTGACACCCTATCTCTCCGTCGCTGAAGCGGCTTATGTTGGCTCCGCTCAACGGTGCATCCAGATATTTGCTCACCTCCGCGGCAAAAGACTCGGAGGCGGTCCCAGCAAAAATTTTGTATCCGCGCATATATATTACCTCACCATGAAAATTGCGCAATTATATCCAATAAAGACTTAACATCCGATGTTACGCAAATTCCGGGCCGAGCCCGCAATTCGGCAGGTGTGATACCAATCCCAAACAAAAAGAGGACCGACGGTCAATCTCTATTTGACAAAAAATCATTCAAAAAGTCTGTATACGAATAAGAAGGTCTGAGCTTTACGAAGTTTGGATCATAGAAAAAGAGATGGTCGGGGTGAAAGGATTCGAACCTTCGACCTCCTCGTCCCGAACGAGGCGCGCTACCAGGCTGCGCTACACCCCGACAGATGCAGGATGGAATTTTATCTCTTCTTTTCTTAAAGTGTGATTATCTACCCTCTTATCCATCCCCCTCCCAAAAGGCGATTACCTTCGTAAAAGACCGCCGCCTGGCCGGCCGCCACTCCGAAAACAGGCTCTTCGAGCTCCACTACCGCTCCCCCGCCATTCGTCACCTCAACTCTGCATGCGACCCTCTTGGTACGGTAACGCACCTTTACATCGCACGAGAAGCTCCTTTGCGGGTTCATCAGATTTACCCGCTCCAGCTCTATTCGCCTGACCTCCAGATCGTCGTGACGACATACGACTATCTGATTCGTTTCGGGCCTGATCTCTTTGACATAATGCGGCTCATGTGCACCGCGAACGAAAAACCCCCTGCGCTTGCCTATCGTATAGTGCATATACCCTTTATGGTGCCCTATGACATTGCCGTGCACATCGAGTACCTCTCCGGGCATCTCAACTTCGGTGTGCTCTTTCAAGACGTCTATATAGGTGGTTTCGACGAAACAGATCTCGCTGGACTCTTTCTGAGTGGCAAAATCTTTGAGTGCCTCGATCTTTGATGCGTACGCTTTTACATCCTCTTTTCTCCACTCGCCGAGCGGAAAAATAAGGTGCGGAATGATGCTTTTATCTATATCGAAAAGAAAGTAGCTCTGATCTTTCGTCTCGTCCGAAGCCTCTATGATATATTCGCCGTCATGCCTTACATAGTGGCCGGTCGCAAGAAAATCGGCCCCCACACTCCTTGCATACTCCATCATCTTTCCAAATTTGATCAGACGGTTGCAGTTTGCACACGGATTGGGTGTAAGCCCTCTCTTATACCCCTCTATGAACGGTTTGTAGACCGCTTCGTCGAAATCTTTCGAAAGGTCGAGCATAGTCGCTTTTATACCGAGGTACTTTGCGACGTGCTGTACCTTCGCGAAGTTGGCTTCATGATACCCCGGCTTGTCGTGCAGTTTCATATAGACTCCTTCGACTTCGTAGCCGGCATCCTGTAGAAGCTTTGCAGTCACGGTAGAGTCTACACCCCCGCTCATTCCGACCAAAACTTTTCTATTCACAGGTCTCTCCTTACTATACGCACAAAGACTCCTCGAGACCCTCAATCCGCCTTTACTGAAAATCTCTCTTCACAGATAGGGGTTAGGAGACGAGATGTCGATTCAATGCATTCAACTATAGGAAAATATAATTTGAGCGGATAATAGTACCAAGCCGCTTCAAAAAAGCTTAAGGTTGGCTCTTAAGTTTTTCCAGACGTTCGCGTTTGGTTCCTATATGGGTTATCTGAACTCCGAAGTTTCCGTCGACTATGACCACCTCTCCATAGGCGACCACCTTATCGTCCACCAAAATCTCGAGCGGATCGTTAGCGAGCTGATCAAGCTCTATGACCGATCCTATATCCATGGAGAGGACATCTTTGAGCAGCATCTTCTTGCTTCCTATCCGCACCCGCAGAGGCAGTTTTACATCGAGAATGAGACCAATATTTTTCAGCTCAGGATGCTCCGGCACTTCATGAACGGAGCCCTCGGCAGCGGCCGGGCCGGCGGCGGCAGCCTCGGCATGGGCCGGTTTGGCCTCCGCTTCGGCACTCTCCACAAGCGAGCTTAGGTTCTCATCGAGAAGAGTCATGAAAATACCGTTAATAACACCCAGCGAAAAGGAGTACGCAAGCAGCGTCGAATAGCCCCCCAGGTCTATATCTTCACCCTCTTTGTAGAAATGTATGCCGCTAACGGAAAAGGTTAAATCGGGAAACTCCTTCTGGGCCTTCATCGCGGTAGAGAGTCCGCCGAAGATATTGGAAACTATCTCCTTGACCGCATCGAGGTCCTCTTCATCCATCTCATGTTTGCTCTCGCCTTCGCCGCCGAGCATCATATCAGATAGAGCGGTTCCTATCATCGGCGATATCGCGACGGCCATTTTACCGTTGAGATCTCCGCCGACATCGATAGTGACGATAGACATAGGCGCTATAACGTTGGATATATCCGTAATCTCTTCACGGTTTTTAAACGCAACCTCGGGACGCTGTCCGGTCAACCCTTCGATAGTGGCGGCCGTCTCACTGGCCAGCAGCTCTATCCAGTCAGCCATTGACGACCTCCTCGTTCAGTGTTTTGGCCAGCTTGGCCCTTCTTTCGCTCTCTATCTGCTGCAAAATCTCTTTGACCTCATCTTTTTCATCCACGATCAATTCGGTAATTTCCAGCGACTTTCTGAAGCGCTTTAGACCGATTCTGCCTATAAAACGGTCCTTTCCGTCGGCACTTATCACGGCCGTATCGTCTGCAGGCCTGTCGAGCCTGATTATGTCACCGCTCTTTAAAGAGAGGAGTCCGCCGAGGGTCAGCTCCGCCTCTCCGAGATATGCGCTTACATTCACGCGTGCACCGCCCACAAGCGCTTTGAGCTCCTTGTTGCGGCTCTTTTTGGCGCTTGTCTCGGTCAGCATGAAATCGCGACTCCCGAGTTTGTTCAGAATCGACTCCAGAGTTATAACCGGATAACAGATGTTCATCATACCGCTCGAGTGGCCGATCACGATCTCCATGACAACCATCACGACAATCTCGTTCTGTGCGACGATCTGTATTACATTCGGGCTCGACTCTTTCGACTCGACGTTAGGGTAGAGCTCTATCACGGGCGCCCACGCCTCTTTGAGGGTCGCCATTATGATACGCAGTATCGAATCCATAAGGTTGAGCTCTATATCGGTAAACTCCCTCGTCGTCTCGTACGGCTCGCCGGCACCTCCCAAAAGCCTGTCGACCATCGGAAAGGCTATCGAAGGGTTTATCTCCAAAATACCGCTGCCGTCGAGAGGCTTCATCGAAAACACATTGAAACTGGTCGGACTCGGCAGGCTCATAAGAAATTCGCCGTAGGTCATCTGGTCTACGGAGTGGAGCTGAATCTCCACGATCGATCTCATTACGGAAGATATCTGCGATGCCAGGGAGCGCGCCATCTTGTCGTGTATGCCCCTGAATGCCCTGAGCTGCTCTTTACTTACACGGTTGGGGCGCTTGAAATCGTAAAGTGTGATCTGTCGCTGGTCGAAAACCTCCTCTTCGCTCTCCAAGGCCTCGGGAGTGCCCTCATCCTCTACCGCTTCGAGCAGTGCATCGATCTCTTCCTGGCTCAGTATGTCCGCCATAGCCTCATCCTATGCTATCTCTCACTTTTGTAATCACCCTCTTGTGGACCTGTGATATTCTCGACGGGGTTATATCCAGAATCTCCGAAATCTCTTTGTAGGTAAGCTCTTCGAAGTAGTACATCTGTATGATCATCTGGTCCCGCTCCGACATCGTTTTGAGAACATCCATGATCTTCTCTATTAGCTCCTCCTGCTCGATGGTCGAAAAGGCGTCCCGCTCATTGCTCTCGAGCTGGTCGTGTAGCGGCATGACGTTATATATCGCGGCGACGCGACGGGCATCTTTTATCTTCTGCTCATCCTCCTGGAGTATCTCGGCGATATATGCGTTTTCCGGCTCGACACCGTACTCGTCCATATATTGCGAGATAATCTCGTCTATCTGTTTTATGAGCTTTCTGTTGGCGCGACTAACGATATCCAAAGAGCGCAGATAGTCGAGCATGGAGCCGTATACCCTGCTTTTCGCATATCCCCAGAACGAATCGTTCTGCTCCCTGTCGTAACGTCTCGCCAGTTTTATAAGCTCCTCCGCGCCTATGCTGACCAGGTCGTCGAACTCCACAGATCTCGGCAGGCGCTCTTTGAGCCTGTACGCCATCGCCTTGACCGCCGGCAGGTATTTGACCGCCATCTCATCCTGATAATGGCGAATGTGCGCATCGTATCCTTCAACCATCACCTATCCCCATCCTTTTTCACACCTTGCACCGATGTTTCATCATCTTTCGATATATATGCGTAGTTTTCATCCAACTCCCTCTCCCGCTGCAGCAGCTGGTTGTAGAAGTAGTCGAGCTTCCTGTCGTACTCCTCTTTTTCGAAATGTACCTTGCCAAACTCCATAAAGCGGACAAACAGAGCCACGCTTACATGTGCCAGCAGATAGAAAAAGAGTGTAACCGAGAGAACGACCGAAACTACTGCCACAGGGTCGTCCGTTCCCATAAAAGCGGCCAGCAGCCCTATAAAGAAACCGCAGACCACCCAAAATGCGACGAAGTTGCTCTCACGCATTACAATCCTTCTAAAACTGCCCCAGCAGCTTTTTGAAAAAGGTGCCGATTCCGCCCTCTTTGGCTCTATCAAGCATTTTGTGTTCCTTTTTGTCCGCAAGAGCCAGCGCTATCGCCTCTATGTCCGCGGCCGGGGCTATATTGGCGAGCTCCTTGCACACAAGAACCCTCTGCTTCACGCTCCTTGAAACATGCACGTCCGATCTGACCGAACCGAGCATCCTGAGCTGCAGATCTTCGCCTATGTTTCCGGAAGCCACCTTCTTAATTGTATCAAATATCTTCGTCCCCTCTTTTTGGCTGCGCACCTGGTTCACCACCATATACAGATCGCTCTTTATTCTGCTTACTACCTTCACCATCGCGTATGCGTCGGTGATGGCAGCCGGGTCGGGAACGGTCACCACGACCACATCGTCTGCCGCACGCAGGAACATCTGTATCGTATCGCCTATGCCCGCCCCGGTGTCGATAACGAGAAAATCGAGGCCTTCGAGCATCTGCGACTCGTCTATAAAGCGGCTCACTATCGTGGCGTCGGAGAACTTCAGTATCTCATCGCCGCTCTCTCCGGGTATGAGAAACAGATTCTCCTCGAGAGGTATCACGATATCTTTGAATCCCGCTTCGCCTTTAAGAACATGAAGAATATTCTTCTGCGCACGAACATTGAACATGACATCGAGATTGGCTAGCCCGATGTCGGCATCCATGAGTCCCACCTTGAAACCGCGCGATGCGAGAACATATGAGATATTTGCGCTGAGAGTGCTCTTGCCCACGCCCCCTTTTCCGCTTGTGATCGCTATGACCCTGGTTCCGCCGTTTTTGCCGCGGTGGGCATCCATCAGAGCCTCGAGCTTGCTCGCCTGCGTACTCATCGTCTCACCTTCCCTGTTCCCGACTCCATAAGACATTCGACCAGGTAGTCGCTGTCGGCACACATAAGATCGTCGGGAACCTCCTGCCCGGTCGAGAGATAGCTGACCGGTTTTTCGGTCTCGTAGACAAGCGAAAATATGTTTCCGAAACCCCTTGTCTCATCTAACTTGGTAAAGATAAGCGTATCTATGCCGAGTATCGAAAAGTTGTTGTAGATGGCCCTGAGATCTTCGAGCTTGGTAGGCGCGCCCATAACGAGGCTCACATCGATCCCGACATCGGTATTGGACGAGAGAAACTGCTGCAGTTTCTCTATCTTCTGCTTGTCGTACTGACTGCTTCCGACCGTATCTATGAGGATGATATCCATATGCCTGAGCGCCTGCAGGGCCGTCAGAAACTCCGGCGGATCGACAACGGCCTCTATGCCTATGCGCATCATCTTGGCATACTGCATGAGCTGCTCCACCGCACCTATACGGTAGGTATCGAGCGTTATTATGCCCACTTTGTACTTTTTTTCCATCATGTATGCGTATCTTGCGGCAAGCTTCGCAAGGGTGGTCGTCTTGCCAACCCCGGTCGGTCCTACAAGCATAAGTATCCGCTTCTGGGGCGGTACAAGTTCACGCTCTATTCTTACCGGGACCATCTTTCGAAGCAGCGTCTTGAAGTATCGGCGCACCGTCTTTGTCGAAGAGCGCATCTGAAGAGGCATATGCTCCAGCGTCAGACGCATTATCTCATCGAGGTGGACCGCATCCATCCCGCTGTTTTTCGCGATTCGGTAGATTTCCGCAAACTCGGGCGGGATCATTCCGCTATTGAGAGGTTTTTTCTCCTCCCACACCATATTCTGTATGAGCTTTATCTTGTCGGAGAGTTTGAGCAGTTCACCCTTTATCTGCTTCAACTCTTCCATCTCCATCCCCTTGTCGCAAGAGGCACTCTTCTCCTCCTCGACCTCCACTTTGACCCTGGGCCGTCCGTGATCCGGAGTGGAAACATTTGCAATTTCGGAGATCTCCTTCGCCGCTTTCGAAATGTTCACCAGCACATCTTCATGGGGGGTTTGCCGCTCTCTCTTTTCGGCACTTCTGCGAGACGACGGCTCTTTGACTCTCTCTCTGTCGCTCTTTTTTCTCTTTGCGGGAGGTGTATCTTCTATCGCTACGACCACTTCGTAGAGTGCCGGCTGGCTGAGACTCTTCTTTCTTATCTGTTTGGTACTGACAACCAGGGCATCCTCCCCGCACTCCTGCTGCGCCGCTTTAAGCGCCTCTGCGGGTGTGGGTGCCGTAAAAGTCATCAACTTCATCCAACCTCCTCCTATCTCGACTGCAAAAGCCCCTGTAACCGCCGGCCTGCAGATATCTAAGCGGTATCATCACGCTGTCGCGCTCGAAAAAGTGCGGATGCGGAACGGACAGCCGCCGGCTCTTCAATCGCAGATTGTCAAAAAATATTATATCCAAATCGAGAGTCCTCGGGGCGTTGGCAAAGCTCCTTCTGCGGCCGAAACGCTTCTCTACCCAGAGCAGATAGCGCAAAAGCGCATGCGGCCCAAGGCCGGTTTCGACAAGGATGACGGAGTTTATGAAATCGGGCTGCTCTTCGTAACCGAAAGGAGGGTTTTTCAGCAGTATCGATGTCGCTACAGGATTCAGAAGTGAGGAGGACTCAAAGTAGCGCAACACCCTCTCGAAACGCTTTTCGACATCGCCGATATTGCCTCCGATCCCTATCAGTGCGCGATGCGGCATACCGTAAGAGCGAAAGCGCTTCGGAAACCCCCGGCCGCAAAAGAGCCTGTACCCTTTTTTCGGCTCTTTCGTCACAGAATCTCCGCCCTTCCGTTCGAAATAACCACCATATCCTCCATACGAATGCCGAACTCCCCGGGAAGATAGATGCCCGGCTCTATCGTAAAGACCATTCCATCTTCCACAACGGTGGCGCTACGTGCCGATATGTAGGGCATCTCGTGTATATCGAGCCCGACGCCGTGACCGGTGGAGTGGACGAAAAACTCGCCCATTCCGCCTTTCTCTATCACCTCTCTCGCCAGCCGATCTATCTCGGCCCCCGTCATTCCGGCTCTGGCCCCCTCTATCGCTCTGTCGTGGGCACTGCGGACCAGATCGTATGCCTTTTGAATCCTGGGCGACGAAAAACGCTGCTCATCTTCGAAACGGAGCCCTTCCGATACGAAAACGGTTCTCGTCCTGTCGGAGCAGTACCTCTCATATTTGAGTCCCGCATCCACCAGCAGCAGGTCCCCCTCTTTGAGCACCCTCTCCGTAGGTACCGCATGGGGCTTAGCCGCATTCGCCCCTATAGCCACGATCGGGTCGAAGCTCAGTTCGAACTCTCCGTAACCGCTCATCGCCGCTTTGGCTTCGAAATGGAGCCTCTTCTCGCGCCTGTCGAGACCGGAGAGGTTGAGATATTCGGCGAAGGTGTCAAACCCCTTGCGTCCAAGCTCCGCCGCCCTTTTTAGCAGAGATATCTCGTCCGGCTTCTTGACGATCCTCTTTTTATGAGAGAGGTCCGGCTTAGGGATAAAACGAATATGGGTAAGTTTGTCGCGAATCCGCCCTATCGCGTAAACGCTCCACTCCTTCGGATCGTAGACGATCCTCTTTACGGCGCTACCTCTTAAAATCGAGCGTAAAGCGCCCAGAAGATCCGAAGACTCCACAATCTCCGCCCCCTTTACCGCCTCTTTCGCTTCGACGGTGTAGCGGCTGTCGGTTATGAAGCGCTTCTCACTCCCGAGGCTGACAAAAATCGCATTGTCACAGCTGTAGCCGCACTCGTAATAGAGTGCGTTCTCGTCGCGGAGAATGTAGTTCATCTCAAGCCTGCTGTTGAGGCTGCTGTTGCTGCATCTCTTTCATCGCCTTTATCTCGTTTAGAATCTGCACCATCGCCACCATCGCCAAATGGTAGCTGAACGGCCCGAAACCCGCTATCTGGCCGGCACACACAGGTGCTATGAGACTCTTTTGGCGAAACTCTTCACGTGCGTATACGTTTGAAATATGCACCTCTATGGCGGGCAGTGAAACCGCCGCTATCGCATCCCTTATCGCTATGGAGGTGTGGGTATAGGCGGCGGGGTTGATGATGATGCCGTCGGCGTCGCCGAGGCACTCCTGGATCTTGTCTACCAGCTCTCCTTCGAGATTACTCTGAAAAAATTCGATCTCTACACCGTTTTGCTGCGCGAATCCTCTCATCTGCTCATGAATCTGCTCCAGTTTCATCGGCCCGTAGATGTTCTGCTCTCTCAGACCCAGCATATTGAGATTCGGTCCCTGTATCACCATTATTTTCATACCAATCCTTTATCTTCGAAGATTTTTACTATTATCCGATCTTACGCACGCAAACTCCGGGGCAAGCCCGCAATTTGGCAGGGGTGAGCGGCCCTACACCCCCCCTAAAGCTTCGAAATCTTAGATTTCGAGTTGATTTTACGCTTTCTGCGTAAAACATTCATGTTACGCAAATTCCGGGCTAAGCCCGCAATTTGGCAGGGCCTGGCCGGCCCTACAACCCCCTGAAGCTTCGAAATCTTAGATTTCGAGATGATTTTACGCTTTCTGCGTAAAATCAGCTATTATTTTATCTTTACTTGCCATAATTCTAATTAAAACCGACAACGGCGCCGATGTAGCCGCTTGCGCGGCGTCTGTGCAAAGATCGGAAGATACGGGTTTAAATATGAAAATAGTTTCTGCAGAGTGGATATTCGACGGCGAGGAGCTCCACAGGGGCAAAGCGGTAGCTTTCGGCAGTAAAATCGAAGCGCTCGATTCCAAAGAGCGGTTGCACTCTCTCTTTCCCGATGCCGAGGTCATCGACGCTGACAGTCGGAGCGTTTTAATGCCCGGCCTTATAAATCCGCACGTGCATCTGGAGTTCGGCGCCAACAGAACGGAGCTCAGATACGGCGATTTCATGGAGTGGCTTAAAAGCGTCATCGACAGGCGCGACGAGCTTGTGAATGCGTGCGGAGCCCGATGCTACAAAGAGCAGATGGAGCAGATGCTGCAGGCGGGAATCACGACATTCGGTGCCGTAAGCAGCTACGGGCTGGAGATGAAGGCCTGCAAAGCGGCCCCCCAGAGAGTCGTTTTTTTCAACGAAGCTATAGGGTCTCAGCCCGCCGCCGTGGATGCTCTGTATGCCGACTTCATGCAGAGACTGGAAGAGAGTGGAAGACTCGATGGCGAGCGCTTCATCCCGGCTGTGGCCATACACTCCCCATACTCCGTGCATCCGGTTCTTGTGAAGAAGATACTTTCAAATATAGCAGATATGCCGCTCAGTGCACACTTTATGGAGTCTCCGGCCGAAAAAGAGTGGCTTGAAAGCGGCAGCGGACCTTTCAAGCCCTTCTTCGAAAACTTTCTCGGCCAGAGCACCCCGCTCTGTTTTCCCGAAGAGTTTCTGCAGCTTATAGAGGGTAAAAGGGCTCTGCTGACCCATGCCGTGCAGGCAGACGATAATCTTCTTGGAATGATAGCCGATACGGGCCACAGCGTCACCCACTGCCCGAGATCGAACAGACTTCTGGGGTGCGGAAGGCTGAGACTGGAGAAGCTGGACGAACTCCATATTCCCTGGCTTCTTGGAACAGACGGACTAAGCTCCAACACCTCCCTAAGTCTCTGGGACGAGATGCGCGCCGCACTGATGCTACATTCTCGGGCCGATGCCGACCTCCTGGCAAAAAAGCTTCTATGCGCATCCACCTCCAC
>WGAW01000097.1 GCA_015494675.1 Hydrogenimonas sp.
GTCCGGTCCCAGAAAGAGGATGGCGATCACTACGATAAAAAATATTTCGCTTAGTCCCATGCCGAACATCGCATGTCCTTTTATTGTTGCTTGAATTCTTGAGCAAATACGCTTTATCACTACGGTTTAGCCGCCGTGAGCGACTCGGCCAAAGTCTATCAAAAAAGTGATTAGCCGATGATAAAGAGCGCTACCTCGTCGCTTAGCAGATAGTCGCGGTTGAAGTAGCGCCCCTCTCTGTACAGGAGCCTGCTTTCGCTTACAAGAAGCTCCGCCCGCTCCCTCATCTTCGCGTCCAAAAGCCCGCTATCGACCCCTATGCGGCTTCTAAGGCCCAGAAGAATGCGCTCATGCAGCATCTCTTCATCCGAGAGTGTCTCAAACTCTTTGAAACGAGGATCCTCCACATAGCGTTCCACCGCCCTGTGCGGGGAGTAGCGAAGGTTTCCGATGCGCCCGACCGCGCCGCTTCCGACTCCGAGGTAGGGCCTGTACTCCCAGTAGCCGAGGTTGTGCCGGCAAGGCGAGAGGGCGAAATTGGAGACTTCGTACTCCCTCCATCCTTTACTCTTCAGCAGGCTTCGTACCGTTTGTGCCTGCTCTATCGACTCGACACGCACTTCGGGACTCTTTTGAAAAGGGGTTCCCTCCTCTATTGTGAGCTCGTATGCGCTCAGATGGTCTATGGGCAGCTTCAGCGCACGTTCGATCTCATCTTCTACGCGCTTCACGCTGTCGAGCGCGGTAGCGTAGATCAGATCGATCGATATGTGCTCGAAACCCGTTTCGGCGGCCCTCTCTACAGCCTCTACGGCGTCGTCCGCCCTGTGTGATCGTCCAAGCAGCCGCAGTTTGTCGTCGAAAAAGCTCTGCACACCGATACTGATGCGGTTGACCCCGAGATCTCTCATCCCCTTCAGCCACATTTTCGTCGCACTGTTGGGATTGGCTTCGCTCGTAATTTCGGCATCTTCACTCAGATACCCTTCCAGCGCCGCGAAAAAGGGTTCGTATAGCTCCGGTTTTACGGTAGAAGGGGTCCCCCCGCCTATGAAGAGTGTCGTTACCGAGCCCTTTTTAATGCCGTATTGACTCAGGTCGTTTCGAAGCTGTTTGACTACCGCCTCCATGTAGCTCTCTTTTAGGCGGGACTTCTCGACATAGGAGTTGAAACTGCAGTAGTGGCACTTACTGTCGCAAAAGGGAATGTGAAGATACAGGAGTGTCTCGTTTCTCATTGATACTTTTTTCTCAGATGGTCTTAATCCGTTTTTTTCTATAATCATACCCAAAAAAAAGAGCGTGCCGGCGGAGCGGAGAGTAAGCAGATCTACCGCTTGGGCAGCGTCGAAAAGTAACCAGTATATGAGTAAATCAAAATCGTCCAAGGAGAAGAGGTACCGGCCGAATGTGGCAGCCATTATTCTCTCGTCCAGATATCCCGAAAAGGTGGAGTTTTTTATAGCGTCGCGCAGTGACATAAAGGATGCGTGGCAGTTTCCGCAGGGGGGGATAGACAAGGGTGAGACCCCGAGAGAGGCTCTCTTTAGGGAGCTCAAAGAGGAGATAGGTACAGACCAGGTCGAAGTGGTGGCGGAGTTTCCGGAGTGGGTCAGTTACGACTTTCCGGAGGTGATCGCGAAGAAGATGTATCCGTTCGACGGTCAGCGCCAGAAGTATTTTCTGGTGCGCCTCAAACCGGGCGCCAAAATAAATCTCGATACCGAAGAGCCGGAGTTTCTGCACTATACGTTCGTTCCGTACGGTAAGATCTTCGACTATATCACATACTTCAAACGGCCGGTATACAAGAGGGTGCTCAACTATTTCAGGAAAAAGGGTTATCTGTAATGTTTCAAAAGGATCGTCAGTGTTGATAGTACAGAAGTTCGGCGGTACCAGCGTCGGAGATCTCGACCGTATCGCCAATGTGGCAAAAAGGGTAGCAAGGAGCAGGGACGAAGGCCATGACGTTATCGTCGTCGTCTCGGCCATGAGCGGTGAGACCAACAAACTGATAGAGTATGCCCACTTCTTCTCCAAAACCCCGCAGAGAGAGGCCATGGATCTTCTACTGAGCTCGGGCGAGCGCGTGACGTCCGCACTCTTGAGCATAGCCCTGAACGAGATGGGATACAGTGCGGTAGCGATGACGGGGCGTCAGGCCGGAATCTTTACCGACAAGAGCTATACATCGGCCAGAATAGACCATATAGACCCGGCTCCGATGGGCAACGCGATAAAAGAGGGCAAGATAGTGGTCGTGGCGGGATTTCAGGGTATCAACCCCGACGGCAGGGTCACGACGCTCGGACGGGGAGGAAGCGATCTGACGGCCGTTGCGATCGCCGGTGCTATGGGGGCGGATCTTTGCGAGATATATACCGATGTCGACGGTGTATATACGACCGATCCCCGTATAGAGCCGAAAGCGAAGAAGATGGAGCAGATAAGTTACGACGAGATGCTCGAACTCGCCTCTTTGGGGGCAAAAGTTCTTCAGAACCGATCTGTCGAGCTGGCCAAGAAGATGGGCGTAAATCTGGTCACAAGAAGCAGCTTCAACGACAATCCCGGAACTTTGATAACGAAGGAAGAGAATATCATGGAAAAACCACTTGTCAGCGGTATCGCACTCGACAAAAACCAGTCACGAGTCAGTCTCAAAGGCGTCGAAGACCGTCCCGGCATCGCTTCGGAGATCTTCAATGCGCTGGCCGATGAGTCGGTCAATGTCGATATGATAGTTCAGACCATAGGTGCGGACGGAAAAACCGAGATCGACTTTACTGTACCGCAGAGCGAAATAGAGCGCGTAAAAGGCGTTATGGAGCGTTTCAAAGAGAGTATCGGGGAGATCGAGTACAAAGAGGATGTTGCGAAGGTTTCGATCGTCGGAGTGGGAATGAAGAGCCACAGCGGAGTGGCGGCCAAAGCCTTTACGACAATGGCGAAAGAGAATATCAACATCGAGATGATAAGCACGAGCGAGATCAAGATTTCGATGGTGATCGACGAGAAGTACGCAGAACTGGCCGTGCGTGCACTGCACGAGGCGTATGAGCTGGACAAGTGAATAGAGACCCGGAGCGGTAGGGTTTGAAAGATCTTCTAAGCTGGACGCTGGAGGCGATCCGCGGCGACGACACGATGATGAGTTGGCTCGAGGAGCGGCGCTACGAATGGGCCCCCATAGTCGGCAACGCGATCTCCAAAATCCTCGAAGGACGGAGTGTCATCATAATAACCGACGACAACAGCAGATGGTTCGAAGAGTACCTCGTAAGACAGATAAACCGCCCCGGAACCAACAGGCCGCTTCTGCCCTTCTTCTCTTTCGACGCTCTCTACCCGCTTGCCTCTTCGATAAGGAAGGATCAGGATGTGGAGCTGCTCTTCGATATGCTGGCACTCTCATACCCGCAGGGATTTTTCTTCTGGTACATAGGAAAGGCGGACCACCCCCTTGCACGCATCGCTCTAAGGAGCGACGATTCGCTGCTCTGGGTCATGGACGAGGAGGTGGCCAACAGCTTTACTCTGAAATCGCACGACGATTTGATAGACATCAAACTGCTTCAGCTCTTCAGGCTTTTCGACAAGACGCTCGGAGCCGCACTCTTCGCCGAAGTGGATGTGGACGGATAGCATGGATGCTCCCGTATCGAGGATCATCCTTACAGAGTCGTTCGAAAGCGTATGCGACGAGATCGCTGTAAACTACCCTGACAGCGAGATCCACCGTGTAGATGCGGAGGATTTCCTGATAGAGCATGCGAAAGAGGCGGTTCGCAAGGCGACTCTGACGAGCGAAAAAGAGAAGATCATAATTTTGACGGCGCTCAGATTCACCCCTATCGCACAGAACAAGCTCCTCAAAATAGTCGAGGAGCCGCCCCCGAAAACCTCCTTTGTCCTGATGACGCCCTCCAAATCGGGACTTCTGCCCACGATTCGCTCCCGCCTGGCGATAGAGAACCGTCTCGGGCATAAAGAGCTCGTTGAAAGCGGTGTCGATATGGAGAGGTTCGATCTGGCCGCTCTTTACAAACTGCTGCAGGAGAACAGACGTACCGATGCCAAGAGTATGGCGAGGCTCATAGAGAGTATGGCCAAAGAGGCGCTTGCGTGCGGACGGTACAGGGCCGACGAAGAGCTTCTCGAGAGCTTTTCGCAGAGTATCCGGCTGCTCGATATGGGTTCACCCCCCGCTTTCGTACTTACAAGAGTCGGATTGAAACTTCTTAAAAGGAGGGGCTGATGGATATATACAGAGTCGACGCTCCGGCCGATGCCGCGGCATTTTTAAAAAGACTCGGATGCGACAGGGGCGGCGTCTCGATCATGGCCAAAAAGGTGGAGACGATGCTCTTTGCCGTGCGCGGTCTCTCCTGCGGGGCGGCGAACATTCTGAAGCAGGACGCCATAAGCGTCGGTGCGGATCTGGCGCTTCCAAAGGGTGCGGTAAGCTGCGACCGCGAGAGTTACGACGCCCTCTTGATGGGGACGCGCAGACAGATAGAAGCCCTGATCGAGAAAGAGAAGGTTCAGCCGCTCGGTCTAAAGAGGCTGGCGGAGTCGCTGACAGGCTTCATGCGCACGCCTCACAAAGATCTGCGGATCATGGGTGTAATCAACGCGAACGACGACAGCTTCTACCCTGCCAGCCGTTTCAGGGAGTCGGCGGCCGTGGCGGCTATCTGGAAGCAGGTGCAGGAGGGGGCCGACATCATCGACATAGGCGCCGTATCTTCGCGCCCCGGAAGCGAACCGGTACCGGCCGACGAGGAGCTTTTGCGAATTGTGCCGATAGTCGATGCGATAAAGCGCGAAGGGCTTCTGTCTCGTGTGGAGTTCAGCATCGACTCATATACACCGGAGGTCGTGGCGTATGCGCTCGAAAACGGTTTTGGCATCGTCAACGACATAACCGGACTCACCGACGATAGTATCGGAGTACTGGCCAAAGAGTTCGGTGCGAAGCTGGTTATAATGCATATGCAGGGAACCCCTCTTA
>WGAW01000098.1 GCA_015494675.1 Hydrogenimonas sp.
AAGAGATCGCCAAAAAGATAACCGACGGTCTCGGCGGCCGAGGAATATTCGGCGTGGAGCTCTTTGTAAAAGGGGATGAGGTCTACTTCAGCGAAGTCAGCCCGCGCCCGCACGATACCGGAATGGTCACACTCATTACCCAGAGCCAGAGCGAATTTGCGCTGCATCTTCGTGCCGTGCTGGGGCTTCCGCTGGAGTTCGCTTTCCATACTCCCGGTGCCAGCGCCGCATACAAGGCGAAGCGCCACAGCGTAACGCCGGTCATTCACGCCGAAGATGCCGTCTTTGCCGCAGACTCGTATATTCGGGTCTTCGGAAAGCCGGAGAGTCATGAAGGCAGACGTATGGCGGTTGTGCTGACAATGGCGGCAAGCGAGAGCGAAGCGCTGAAAAAGGCGAAAGAGCGCATAGGCTATGTGGACGACTACGCCAACGTGACGAAGATGGAAGAGAGCGAGCGCGAAGAGAGCGAAGAGGAGAGCTGCGTAATCAAGAAGGTGTTCAAGTTCATATTTGGTAAGTAGCGTGGTATGGATATCGAGCAGGTCGAGATAGTGCTCTCTCCCAGAAAGAGGGGAGTTCACCTTGTAACGGATGAGATATTGTCGCAGGTTGGAATGGTTTCCGGTTTCAAAAAGGGTCTCCTGCATCTCTTTTTGCGCCATACCAGCGCGGCGCTGACCATAAACGAAAACGCCGATCCCGATGTCAGAAGAGATGCCTCCTATTTTCTCGACAGGCTCATACCGGACGGATACGCCGGATTTCGGCACACGCTCGAGGGGCCTGAGGATATGCCGGCACATATAAAGTCGATGCTTTTGGGCTGCGAGCTTACGATTCCGGTGAGAGGGGGGAGGGTGATGCTTGGAACCTGGCAGGGTATCTACCTCGTAGAGGCCAGGGAGTTTGGAGGCAGCAGGCGTATCGTCGCGACCGTTTACGGTCGTATGGTATAATCAAGCCATGAAACGGATAGCCGCGGTTTTGCCTCTCTTTTTGCTTGCGCCGCTTACGGCTGCGAATGTGCAGTGCAAAATAGAGAACGAAAGAATCTACTGCAGATACTTTCTCGACCGCTCCGACAACCAGAACGGCAAAGAGGTGGAGTTCCACTGGATATCGCCAAAGAGTCCAGACGATGATCGCGTGCGCCATTTTCGAATACCGCCGCAGCACGGCTCGGTATATGACTACCGCTTTCTTCCGGGTAGAGTCAAAGGGGTATGGCATGTTAGGGTTATCGATCTCGATACGAACGAGAGCGTAGAGACCACTTTCGATATAAACGCCACGGACGATTCGATGTTCGAAGAGGATTGAAGAGTCAAAAAAGTGCCGGCTGCCGAAGAGACTTTACCTTGAAGCTTTTTCGGTGGACGGGCGAGTACCCGTACATCTTTATAGCCTCCACATGGTCTTTGGTTCCGTAGCCCTTGTGTTTTTCGAAACTGTATAAGGGATATTTTTCCGCCAGTTCCATCATAACCCTGTCGCGCGTCACTTTCGCCATGATGCTTGCGGCGCTGACCTCCGCTATTTCGGCATCGGCTCTGACTTTGCACTCGAGCCGGGATATCCCGAATGCGGTATTGCCGTCGAAGAGATACCTTTCGCACCGAAGTGTGTCCATTATCTCTTTGAGCCCCTTGACAAGGCATGAGGTGATGCCTATATCGTCGATAGTTGCGGCATCGAAAGAGACTATATGGTAGGCGGCATCTTTGGTGATGGTCTCAAAAAGCTCCGCTCTTCTCTTTTCGGTAAGCTGTTTGGAGTCTGCGAGACCCTCTATCGGTTTGTATAGGATGACCCCCGCCATCACGAGGGGGCCGGCGATCGGTCCTCTTCCCGCTTCGTCAATGCCGCACAACTGTTTCATACAGAGATTTTAACCTTTTGGAGCTGAATAGTGGCCATTATCAAAACAATTTTGCTTCTATTTTCGATTCTGCTGCTCGGCGGGTGCGGGCAGGAGCCTGTCGTTAAAATATACCCTGAAGCGAAACATGCCGACATAAGGTGCCTCGGTCTCGATATATACCCGATGGATGAGAACATGCGGGAGTATCTATCCTCTCTGTACAGGTTCGATTCGGCATGCAAAACGGTGCTGCTGGTAAGACATAAAGAGAATATCTGTTGCAACAGCAGCCGTAACGCCTTTAGAAAAGGTGTTTCCGGCCTGCCGGGAAACTTTCTGAGGATGGAGGTTAGAGAGGGGCTTACACCTCTCTACAGCTACTATATAGATCTGGACCGCAAAGCGGATAGCGGGGATCTAAAACAGGCTTTTTACAGACTTAAAAGCGATCTGGGAATGAAATAGAACTCTTCTAGACCGGAAAAACAATTTCAAAACGTGTGCCGTTTTTTACAGAGATCTTTAT
>WGAW01000099.1 GCA_015494675.1 Hydrogenimonas sp.
CAAAGTCAGGCGGAGTGATAAAGAATAATTGGTTATACTAAACGGGAAAAAATCTTTTGAAAAAGGGGCGCCATGAAAAAGATCTCCATTCTGCTTGTAGCTTTTTTCATATCGATATTCGGTCTCGGCGGATGTGCCCAGAAACAGCAGGCTGATATACGTATCGATCCTTTCGTTCCAAATCCTGCGGTACTGCAAAAAAGCGGTATGATCATTTTATCAGGCGTTCTTGATGCAAGAGAGAACAAAAGGGTGGTCGGCCGGATTGTCAAGGGTGGAAAAACCGTCACCACCATATACAGCGATCAGGCGCTTGACGAGTGGCTTGCCGATGCACTGACAAAAGCGCTTGAGGTTGAAGGCTGCAAAGTCGTTACAGAGGTGAACGACAACAAAAAAGCGGCGAATGTAAAGGTGCTGATAGACTATCTCGGTGCGACATTTGACAAAAGCAGACTGACCGGAGAGAACCTTACGGCTCAGGCGAGTGCCACACTCACTATCCGCCAGGGTAAGTCGAAAATCACGAAGCGTGTATCCATCATCCAGAGCAAGTGGGCGCCTCCCTTTGCCGGAGAAGACGAGATAAAGGAGTATCTGCAGGAGACGCTTGCTGCGCTGGTGGACGAGATTCGCGAAAATATAGATATCTACCGTTTCTAAATCGATGGATCTGAAAAAGCGGCTTCTATGGCTGGTCATATGGGGAGTTTCGTTCGGATACATCGAGAGTGCTGTAGTCGTCTACCTTAGAGAGATATACTACCCGAACGGCTTTTCGTTCCCGCTTGTGCCGATAGATAAAAAAATTCTTGCTATAGAGACGGCAAGAGAAGCTGCTACTCTGGTTCTTTTGTGGTCGACGGCCGTATTGTCCTATAGACAGCTGCAGTCGAGAGTCGCGGCCTTTTTTATAATGTTTGGAATCTGGGATATCTTCTACTACATCTTTTTAAAGATGCTGCTCGACTGGCCGCAATCCCTTTCTACATGGGATATTCTCTTTCTCATTCCCCTTCCATGGGTCGGTCCGGTCTGGGCACCGATTGCGGTATCGGCAGCTCTAGTCACCCTCTCTGTTATCGTACTATACCTTAATGCAAGAGGGATCTACCCACGCTTCGGTCCGCTCTCTCTGCTTTTGGGAGTCGCGGGCGCCGGCACTGTAATCGCCTCTTTCATTATAGCCGCTTCCGCAGTTTTGGAGGGCAGGGCGCCCGAACACTTTCCTGTTCCGCCATTTGTCGCAGGGTATCTTTTGGGGCTCTTTTCGTATGTGTACGCTCTCTACCGTACACACTCACTGCACGATAAAAGGGTATAGTCTAATTATGAATAGAAGAGAATTTATCGGCACGGCGGCATCTTTAGCGGCTTTGGGTTCATCTGTTTCGTTAACGGCGGAAACCTTGGAGAGCAAAAAACACGATAGCGCCCTTGATGTTATCTTTTCGGTGCAGCGGCACTTTTTCCCGAAAGGTCTCGCCACAATGCCCGATGCGGATACCTTCAATGCTGCACGATACACCAAAGAGGCCATCGAACACAAAAGTTTCGACCCCGATATTCGCGCTATCCTATTCGAGGGTGCAAAAAGGCTTCAGGGTATAGCGGGGGAGAGCATCTCGAAGCTCACTTACAAAAAGAGAGAGCGGCTTTTGCGTAAATTCGAAGAGGATCGTTTCGGTTCATACTGGCTGAGCCAAGTGATGAATCTCACTCTCGAAGCGCTGCTTTCAGACCCGATCTACAGCGGGAACGTGGATGAGACCGGGTGGCGATCATTCGGGCTGAAGCCGGGTTTGCCGAGACCGAAAAAGAGGTATTGCGGTGTATGATGTAGCCGTCATTGGGAGCGGTGCGGCCGGAGGAGCCGTGGCCTATCTGCTTGCAAACGGCGGTTTGAAGGTGGCCCTTGTCGAAAAGGGGCCGTGGATGAGAAGGGGCGATTTCAGCAAAGACGAAATAGCATACTGCAGGCGCGATATAGTCACGCCGAACCTCTTCGAGGAGTTCCATGTAATCGAAGAGCTCTATGAGGGCAGATGGGTTCAGAGACCGACTTACGAAACCGGCTGGAGCTTCTGGAACGGAAACATCGTCGGCGGATCGTCGAACCTGATGAGCGGAATGTTTCACAGAATGCACCCCGACGACTTCAGGCTGCTTGAGCGGTACGGGCCTATAGAGGGGGCCAACATCGTCGACTGGCCCATATCTTACGAAGAGCTCGAACCCTACTACGACAGAGTCGAAGAGCTCGTGGGAATTTCGGGGACCTTCAGGGAGCATCCGTTAGAGCCGCCGAGAAAGAGAAAGGAGTTCCCGCAGCCTGCCACCCGTGAAAACAGAATAACGGAACTCTTCGACACAAGCTGCAGACAGCGCGGTTTGACCCCACTAGTAA
>WGAW01000100.1 GCA_015494675.1 Hydrogenimonas sp.
CAGGCCACCTGCTGCTCTCGACACTCCACACCAACAGTGCATCCGCCGCGATCCCGAGGCTTGTTGATATGGGCATAGACCCCTTTTTGGTAAGCTCCACCCTCATAGGGATAATCGCCCAGCGGCTGGTGCGCATACTCTGCCCGCACTGTAAAACCTCCTATACACCCAGTGACGAGGATATACGCTATTTCGACCTTCCCCACGACATTTCGCTCTTCGGGCCGAAAGGGTGCGACAAATGCGGCGGTACCGGCTATATAGGGCGACGTGCCATCGGAGAGATCATCGTCGTGGATGAAGCGTTTGCCGCCCGGATCAAAAGCGGTGCGGACGAGCAGAGCCTCAAGCGATACCTTCTTGAACATACTGACTTCAGGCCGATGTTTACAGAGCTTCGCAGAATGGTTATAGAGGGTGAAACGAGCATTCCCGAAGCGGTCCGTATAGGGGTCAAGAGTATATGACCTTCCGCTACAAGGGGTACGACCGCTCCGGCAAACGCGTAAAAGGGGTCATAGAGGCGGCTGGCATCGAAGATGCGAAAGAGAAGCTCAGGCATATGGGAGTTTTGGCCGAAAGCGTCAAAGCCCGTCAAAACCTCTTCACAAGCGAGCTTCCTCCATCCCTCACCGCCGCGCTGGGGCGTAACCTCAGCCTCTACCTCAAAGCCGGAATCTCTCTGCCCAGAGGACTGCACCTGGTTGCGGAAAACTACCCGGCACGCTCCAAACAGCACCGCTTTTTGGAGGAGGTGGCCAGACTCATAGAGAGCGGCGGCTCCTTCTACGACGCGCTTGCCGCCCAGAGCGTCTACAGGGTGCCGCCCTTTTTTCTGCAGACGGTAAAGGTGGCACAAAAGAGCGGAAACCTGGAGATGGTGCTTCTTGAGCTCTCCGACTATGTACAGGAGCAGGAGCGCATAAAAAGAGATGTAGTAAAAGCCTTCATCTACCCCACTTTCATACTTCTCATAGCGGTCGCAATGATAAACTTCATGCTTACGACGATCATTCCCAAGATCGTCGATATGTTCGAGGCGACAAAGAGCGAACTGCCTACTTCTACGAAAGTGACGCTGGCTCTGTCGCACTTTTTCCAGGCATATTCGTGGGCCATGCTGATAGCTGCCGCCGTGATTGCGGCACTTCTGGCTCTTTCGTGGAAAAAGAGTGAACGCTTCGGCTATATTATGGACAAAACGCTTCTTAAAATCCCGCTTTTCGGCAGTATGATCACAGCGATGGAGCTTGGGCGTTTCGGCCGCGTAATGGCCCTGCTGCTTCAAAGCGGAGTACCCTTCGCACAGGCTCTCAACTATGCCGCCCAGACTGTCGGAAACCGTTATCTTCGCAAACTTTTCGGTAAAATAGCGACACAGATCGTAGAGGGTAAAAGCTTCACTCAGGCGGTACGCGAAAACGTGAAAAAAGGAGAGATTCCGAACGATTTCATAAACGCCGTAGCGCTGGGAGAAAAGAGCTCGCATCTCGCATTCTCCCTAAAGAGTCTCTCCGAACTATATGCGGAGCAGAACCGTGACAGAATAGAGGTAATGCTGGCACTCCTGGAACCTATACTTATGCTGCTCATCGGCGGAATCATCGGCTTTTTGGTCATATCGATGCTGCTGCCGATTTTCTCCATCAGCTTGGGCGGATAGTGTTGAGTGCTGAGTGCCGGGTTTTTAGGAGGTTGAATGAGATGTAGGAATCTTGAAGTATGGAAACGTAGCTGTCGGTTGAGTGTAGAAATTTACAAGCAATTCAATCGGATTTCACGCAGCGGACCTTCAGCTGCCGGCAAAAATGTTATCATCACTCAAAAAAAATTACACGAAGGACAAACAGCATGAACGCTACTCACTCAAAACTCAAAACTCAAAACTCAAAATCCCGTAAAGCCTTCTCGCTGCTCGAGCTGATGATAGTTATCATCATTCTCGGACTTCTGAGTGCCCTGGTACTGCCCAACCTGATAGGCAAGGCCGAAAGCGCGAAGCGAAAACTGGTCTGCATCCAGATGAAGAACATAGAAGAGGC
>WGAW01000101.1 GCA_015494675.1 Hydrogenimonas sp.
AAAGCGCCGTGCCGCTCTCTTTGAGCCTGTCTCCCACCTCTTTCCATAGTGCGGCGTCTTTCAGCGCCTGCTCGACGCGGCCGTCGAGTTCGCTTCGGCTCTTTATCCCCTGAAGACGCAGTCCGTAAGCGACATTGTCGTAAATGCTCATAGGAAAGGGTGTCGGTTTTTGAAATATCATACCGATTTGGGTTCTCAATTTTATCAGATCCTCTTTTTTTGTGAGAATATTGCGTCCTTCAAAGACTATTTCGCCTTTGTATCGGTTGCCGGGGTAGAGGTCGTGCATACGGTTGAAGCATCTGAGAAGTGTCGTCTTTCCGCAACCGCTCGGGCCGATGAGGGCCGTAACAGCTCCTTTTCCTATGGGCAGATTTATATTTTTCAGGTTCGGTGTATCGACGCCGGCGTAGTAGAAACTGAAATCTTTCACATCTATTATATGATCTTGTGTCACTTCACATATTGTTGCCATCGGCGGTTTCCTTTTTTAAAATATCGATATTGCATCCCGGGAGGCCTGTTCGGCCGGAAAATCTCCGGTTTAAAATTCGAGGCGGCTCTACTTCTTTTGCCGCACAATTATGCGTCCTGCAATATTTGCGCCGAGCACGAAGAGTGCCAGAATCAGCGCGGCAGCCCACCCCTGGTCTATCCAGTCTTCATAAGGGCTTGTGGCGTAGTTGAACATCGTCACCGTCAGCGATGCGATAGGCCGGTTGAGATCGGTGGAGAAGAAGTTGTTGCTGAACGACGTAAAGAGAAGCGGAGCCGTCTCGCCTGCTATTCTTGCGACCGAAAGAAGGACTCCTGTCAAAATACCCACTTTCGCTCCGCGGAAAACCACCTGCAAAATAACCTTGTATTTGGGTGCGCCCAGAGCCGCCGCCGCTTCGCGCAGGCTTCCGGGTACCAGTTGCAGCATATCGTCGGTCGTGCGCAGCACTATAGGCACCATCATCACGGCCAGTGCGGCTATTCCCGCCCATCCGCTGAAGTGGCCGAACGGCTCTACCAGTATCGCGTATACGAATGCGCCTATCACGATACTAGGTGTGCTCATCATGATGTCCGATATATCCCGTATCAGCCTTGAGAGTCTGCTCTTTTTTCCGCCGTATTCGCTAAGATAGGTTCCTGCGAGTATGCCGATGGGAACCCCTATGAAAGATGCACCCAGAACCAGCAGGAGCTGCCCTACAAGTGCGTTTCTAAGGCCGCTCGGCTCTCTGCCGGGAGGTGCCATATCGTATGTGAATATGTCGAGGTTTAGGGCGCTGAACCCTTTGTAGAAGAGTACTCCGATAATCCAGAAAAGAAATATAAGACCCGCCGCCGCGGCTGCGGTGGAGAGTACCATTACGATCTTGTTGACGAGTATGCGTCTGTTCTGCCTTGTCATACGCGCTGCTCCTGGAGGTTTCTGAGGAACCAGAATTTGGCCGTGGCGATTACCGTGAAGCTTATTATAAGCAGTATCAGTGCAAGATAGAAGAGACTGGAATAGTAAAGATCGGTATCGGCCTCGGTAAATTCGTTCGCCAGAGTCACGGGGATAGATGTGGCCGGTTTGAAAATGGAGTCCGGAACTTTGTGGGCGTTGCCCATGACGAACGTTACCGCCATCGTCTCTCCTACGGCGCGTCCCAAAGCCAGAATGATTGAACCGATGATGCCGCTTTTAACATAGGGTATGACTACATTTTTGAGTACCTCCCAGCGTGTCGCACCCATGCCGTATGCAGACTCTTTGAGAATCTCGGGCGTGGTTTTCATGGCGTCTCTGGTTATTGCAGCCATAAAAGGGAGGATCATTATGGAAAGGACGATTCCGGCCGTCATCAGACCAAGACCGTTGCCTCCCCAGATATCCCTTAATAGCGGAGCCAGATAGAAGAGCCCCCACATTCCGTAGATGATGGAGGGTATTGCGGCCAGCAGCTCTATGGCCATACCTACCGGTGCGGCTATCCACGGCGGGGCGAGTTCGCTGAGGAATATAGCGATGCCTATGGCAACGGGAGTGGCTATAAGCATGGCGATAACGGTAGAGACGATCGATCCGTATATGGCCGGGAAACCGCCGAAAATATCCATATTGGGCGCCCATTTGCTGTTTATGATGAAGTCGAGGCCGAATGCGTCTATAGCCGGTTTCGCTTCGTTGAACAGAACTGCGAAGAGTGCCGCAAGTACAAATAGCACCGAGATGGCGAAGAAGCGTGTCGTGTTGTGAAATATGACATCGATCACTCTATTCACGTTATAACCTTCTTATTGGTATATTAGTTGGTGCGGAATTAAAATATGCGCAATTATATGGAGGTTCGGTTACAAAACTGTTACAAAAGAGGTAATAGAGCGGCCGGGAGTATGATGGTCCGACCGCAAGGGAGTAAGAGTGAAAGTTGCAAGCTCTCTGAGCCATCTTGCAATGGCTCGTTAAAACCGGCAGATCATTGTCGGCGGGATAATAACATCGGCACAATATTGAAATTATTAACTGATGTTACGCAAATTCCGGGCAAAGCCCGCAATTTGGCAGGGGTGAGCGGCCCTGCAACCCCCTAAAGCTTCGAAATCCTAGATTTCGAGATGACTTTACGCTTTCTGCGTAAAATCAGTTATTAACCCGTCCGTATAGATTGATGTTTCAGGAGGCGGCAGGCCTGAGAAGATGCCGTTTTCCGGGCATTGCCCGGAAAAAGCCTATCCTACCAGTGAACCTCGGCAGTGAACATGAACTTGTCGGCCTTGTTTTTGTTCACCTTGTCGTCATAGGAAGTTACGTTTCCTATAAGCTTGACGTTTTTGTTGTAGTCGTAAGCTACGCCTGCAATGTACTGGTTTTTATCTTTTCCGGCATAAGAACCGGCTTCGGCATCTTTTTCGACTTCCCAATAGTCGTATCTGCCGAGAATTGACCACTTTTCGACCGGTCGGAACTCACCGTTGACGCTGTAGCCGGTACCGCGTCCTTTGCCGGAGTTGTAGGTGCTTGAACTTGAGTCGACATACATACCTGCAATAAGAAACTGCGGCCGGTTGTATACCGCATGAATACCCCACCACTGCTTTTTGGATGGATTACCGAACGCGTCGTCTTTATAGTGGTTGTCGTTGTTGTACTGTCCAAGAAACGAAACATCGAAATATTCGTCATCCATATGAACTTTTTTCTTTCCGGTTCCAAGGATGTTGGCGGTAAGCCTCCACTCGTAGGACATCTCTGTTCCGGCATGCTTGCCGTGGTAGCCTTCTCCGTTGTATGCGCCTATTTCAGAGCTGAAGTATGGAGTCTTCGTCTTAAAGTTTACGCCGATGTCGGCAGAGTTTGTCAAGTCCGCTCCGTGTTTGTCTTCAATGAAAGTTTTGGAGATAGAGCGGTACCACCAGCCGTGGTGCTCTTCCCAGTCGATCCATGATCGGTGCGACTGACCGAACTCTACACCTGTATTCGGAAGTACGTCGCTTATGAATATGTAGGCATACTTGAGTCTTACGGCCCAATCGTTTTCGGCATTCT
>WGAW01000102.1 GCA_015494675.1 Hydrogenimonas sp.
GAGCGGCAGGATCACCCTTTTGCCTACGAGGTGTTTGTACCTCTCGTCGTCGGGGTGGACCATGACGGCGGTGTCGCCGAAGTAGGTTTCGGGTCTCGTGGTGGCCACCACTACGTAGTTCTCCTCGTCGGCTAGGGGGTAGCGTATGTGGTAGAGCTTTCCGTCGTGCTCTTCGTACTCGACCTCAATGTCGCTGAGCGCGCCGTCGTGGGTGCACCAGTTCACCATGTAGTTGCCGCGAACTATCAGCCCCTCTTCGTAGAGTTTGACGAACGCTTTTTTGACGGCGCTTTTGAGCCCCTCGTCCATCGTGAAGCGCTCACGGCTCCACGCCGGAGAGACGCCCAGCTTTCGCATCTGGTGCACGATCATACCGCCGCTCTGCTCTTTCCAGCTCCAGACGCGTTTCAAAAACTCTTCGCGCCCCAGCTCCTCTTTAGTTTTGCCCTCGGCGAGCAGCTGCTTTTCTACCACGTTTTGTGTGGCTATGCCCGCATGGTCGGTGCCGGGCTGCCAGAGTGTCCTGAAGCCGTCCATCCGCTTGTAGCGGACCATGATGTCCTGAAGCGTGAACGTAAGCGCGTGGCCTATGTGCAGGCTGCCCGTAACGTTTGGCGGCGGCATCATTATGCAGAAGTTTCTGCCCTCTTTTTGTATATGTTTGTTGCCGTCTATCTCGAAATAGCCGCGCTCTTCCCAAGTTTTGTAAAACTTCTCTTCAAATTCGTGAGGGTTGTAACCCTTTTTTTCGCTCATTAAAGACCTCGCCGGATGAAAATAATCGCGATTATAGCGAAACGGCGGTTAGGTGTCGGTTAAAAAGTGGAACGAAGCAGTCGACCGTCACCGCAGCGAGACCTGCGGGAGCGAGTCGAACGAAAGCCGGCCGAAAATCGCGCTTTAGCCTTAAGCAGCGATGCGGTCAGCGATTTTCAGGCTTTCGTCGACGTCCCGAAGGGCGCGAAGCACCCGTCGAGAGAGGATGACGGTCGACTGCTTCGTTTCCGATTAGAGGTGATCTTAATCAAATTTTCGATAAAATCGGGTCAATTTTTCCCGCTATGGAGACACTATGACCAAACCTCTGCTTATAGAGATCGGTGTGGAGGAGCTTCCCGCCGTACCGCTGCTTAAGATTTTAGACCAGATAGAGCGCTCGTGGGCCGACATACTGGAGCGCAACCGCCTTCTGACGGAGTTCGAGTTCTCTTACACCCCCAGGCGCCTCGTGCTCTGGCACCCTGAATTTCCGGTGCGCCAGCCCGACAGCGAAGAGGAGCTTTTCGGCCCGCCGGTTCAGATAGCCTTCAAAGATTCCGAGCCCACAAGGGCCGCCGAGAGCTTCGCCAAAAAGTGCGGCGTTTCGCTCAACGAGATTGGAAGAGGCCAAAAGGGGGGCAAAGAGGTGCTCTACTACAAAAAGCTCATAGAAGGAGAGCCGACCGTTTCGCTGCTGGAGGGGATGGTCCGCGACTGGATCGCCTCTATGCGTTTCGGAAAGATGATGAGATGGGGTGAGCGCAAAGAGGAGTTCATACGCCCCGTCAGATGGATTCTGCCGCTTTTCGGAAACGAGACGGTGCCGCTCGAGCTTTTCGGGGTTAAGAGCTCGGATACCACGAGGGTCCACAGGCAGATGTCGTTCGAGCCGGTCAGGGTGGAGTCGCCCAAAGAGTACTTCGAGATTCTCGAAAAGGGCGGCGTGGAGCTATTTGCCGACGAGAGGGCCGAAAAGATACTCGAAGGTTTTGAGCGTATCGAAGAGGAGCACGGTGTAAAGGTGGGCAGAGACGGCGAACTGCTTGAGGAGATCGTAGCCATAACCGAGTACCCGACGCCGCTGCTCGGCCGTTTCGACGAGAGCTTCCTGAAGCTTCCGCCGGAAGTGATAATGACGAGTATGAAAGAGCACCAGCGCTACTTCCCCGTATTCAAGGACGGGGTGCTTCACAACAGTTTCGTGGTGGTCTCCAACGCCAAAACGGACGACTTTTCGCAGGTTGTCGCCGGAAACGAAAGGGTGCTCAAACCGCGGCTCTCGGACGCACTCTTTTTCTACGAAAACGACCTCAAAAACGGCCTCAACCCCGAAGGGCTGAAAAGCATCGTATTTATGGACGGGCTCGGTACGATGTACGACAAATCGGTTCGCGAAAGCGTCATAGCCGTAACCCTTGCTGAGCTCTATTCCGACAGACTCGAAGAGGAGTTTGGAAAAGATAGAGGAGAGCTGAAGGCGCTTGCGGAGCGTGCGGCGATGCTTGCCAAGGCCGATCTTCTGAGCGAGATGGTCTACGAGTTTACGGAGCTTCAGGGGATTATGGGCTACTACTACGCCAAAGAGCTCGGCGAAGACGAACTCGTCGCCATCGCCATACGCGACCAGTACCTGCCAAACTCGGAGGATGGGGAGGTTCCCGCCAACC